>USGN01000019.1 GCA_900554255.1 uncultured Collinsella sp.
AGGAGATGCAGTTCTTCGGCGCCCGCGCCAACCTGGCCAAGTGCCTGCTGTACGCACTCAACGGCGGTGTTGACGAGGTCTCCAAGAAGCAGGTCGGCCCCAAGTATCGCGCCGTCGAGGGCGATACGCTCGATTACGACGACGTTGTGGCCAAGTACAACGACATGATGAAGTGGCTTGCTGGCGTGTACGTCAACTCGCTGAACATCATTCACTACATGCACGACAAGTATTGCTACGAGCGCATCCAGATGGCTCTGCACGACAAGCACGTGCATCGCTGGTTCGCTACGGGCATCGCTGGCCTTTCCGTCGTGGCTGACTCCCTGTCCGCCATCAAGTACGCCAAGGTCCACCCCGTCCGTGACGAGAACGGCATCATCGTCGACTTCGAGACCGAGGGCGAGTTCCCCAAGTACGGTAACGACGACGACCGCGTCGACCAGATCGCTCACGACGTTGTGCACCAGTTCATGGAGTACATCCGCATGAACGACACCTACCGCAACTCCGTGCCCACGACCTCGGTTCTGACCATTACCTCCAACGTCGTGTACGGTAAGAAGACCGGCTCCACGCCCGACGGCCGCAAGGCTGGCCAGCCGTTCGCCCCGGGTGCTAACCCCATGCACAAGCGCGATAGCCACGGCGCCATCGCTTCGCTGTCTTCGGTTTCCAAGCTCCCGTTCCGCGATGCTCAGGACGGCATCTCCAACACCTTCTCCATCATCCCGGGTGCGCTCGGCAAGGAGGACCAGGTGTTCTTTGGCGATATCGACCTTGATCAGCTGGGCGAGTAACTATTGTTAGTGCTATACTAACAATAACGATTACTGATTAGCGCGTCGGTTTCGGCCGGCGCCTATCGATCGAAGGAGACACATTATGAAGGTTTCTGAAGTTTCCGAGACTCAGGCCGATAACCTGGTCCACATGCTCGACGCTTACGCCGAGAAGGGTGGCCACCACCTGAACATCAACGTCTTCAACCGTGAGACGCTGCTTGACGCTCAGGCTCACCCCGAGAAGTACCCGCAGCTGACCATCCGCGTTTCCGGCTATGCCGTGAACTTCCACACGCTCACCAAGGAGCAGCAGGACGAGGTCATTTCGCGTACCTTCCACGACAAGTTCTAAAGGGGTTTAACTCCCGCAGGATCGCCGGGCCGCTTTGGGTTACTTTCCAAAACGTCCTCGGACATGCAAAGGGCTCCGCTGCGCGCTTCGCGCGGCGGAGCCCTTTGCATCCTGCGGAAATGTTTTGGAAAGTAACCCAAAGCGGCCCGGCGGGGGTCCTGTGTAGTCACCCTTTAGGCGGAACTCTCCTAATTATTTGGATGAGTCGTTTACTTACTTGTGCTGTTACCGTCTTCCCGCTGTTGTTGGGGTATGCTTTGTTCGTATGTAAACGTTTGACATGTTGATGGGGGAGGGTGCTATGGCTCGCGAGGGCGCTCGTTCTAAGGATTCTGCTAAGCCTGGCATCAAGGAAGTTGCAGCGGTGGCGGGGGTTTCGCCTACTACGGTATCTCGCGTGCTTAATAATCGCGGCTATATTAGCCAAGAGACCCGCGATAAGGTCCATGCCGCGATGGAGCGCATCAACTATACGCCCAACGATATCGCCCGTGCCATGCTCAACGGTCGCCTGAATCTTATCGGTATGATCGTTCCCTTTGTGAGCAGCCCGTTCCATGCTCAGGTTGTGCAGGCGGTCGAGCGCACGTTAGCGGAAAACGGCTTTAAGATGTTGCTGTGCAACAGCGCCAATCGACCTGATTTTGAGCGTTCCTATATCGACATGCTCCGCCGCAATATGGTCGACGGCGTCATCGTCAACTCCCTCAATATCGGTGCCGAGGCATATGCCGAGATGGGCTTGAGCCTGGTTGGCATCGACTGCGATCTCGGCGAGGGCTCTGTCCAGATTGCAAGTGACAGCTATGGCATCGGCGAGCTCGCCACGCGCCGTCTGATTGATGACGGCTGCAGGCGTATCCTGTGCCTGCGCAGCAATAGCCGCATGCGCATGCCTGCCAATAAGCGTACCGATGCCTACCTCGATGTTGTTGAGCAGGCCGGTTTGTCCGCGCTTGTCCGTGAGGTTGAGTTCGTTAAGCCCGACGACGAAAAGGGCGCGGTCGTTGCGAAGATCCTCGATGAGAACCCCGATATTGACGGCATCTTTGCGGGAGACGATACGATGGCGGCCATCTGTCTCAACGTGATGAAGCAGCGCGGCTTGAGCGCTCCAGACGATATTAAGGTCGTGGGCGCGGATGGTGCCCGCCGAACTATGACGTTTATGCCTGACTTAACAACCGTACGTCAAGATATCGATCGCATCGGAGAGCTCGCGGCGCAATCCATCATCGCTCTTATTAACGGCGATAATCCCGAATCGAATATCAAGCTCCCCGTTGAACTCATTGAGGGCAAAACCGCATAGTTCATCCCGTGCCAAAAGAATTCCTCAAACGCCTCTGATGACCGTTCACCGGCATATGTCAACCGTTTGCCGACGACTGGAACTGTGAAAAGACGTATTGGTGTGAAAACGTTTGACATATGAAAACGATTGACATATCTTGCCATTGTACCGAGTTAGTATGTCGTGGAAAGGAAGTCTCGGATGCACAAGGTGTATTACCAGCCTGAGGGAATTTGGGTAGGCGACATCATGCCGTACGGCGAGGACGGCACGTTCTATCTCTATCATCAGCGTGACACGCGTAACCCCGAACCTTTCGGAGAGCCGTTTGGCTGGGCACTCGCTACGACCAAGGATTTCGTCAACTACAAGGACTTTGGCGAGAGCCTTGAGCGCGGCGGCGACGAGGAAGTCGACCAGTACATTTATGCCGGCACGGTGTTTAAGGTGGGCGACAAGTACCATGCGCTCTACACTGGTTGCAATCGCGATAAGGTCCGCGCACGTTTGATGAAGCAGGTTCTTCTTCACGCGACGAGCGACGACGCCGTCAAGTGGGAGAAGAACATCGCCGAGACGCTGCTTCCGCCCCAGGAGGGTTACGATGACCGCAACTGGCGCGATCCCTTTGTGCTTTGGGATGAGGAGAACGAAGAGTACATGCTCATCCTCGGCACGCGTGTGGGCGAGGACAAGCGTCTGATGACCGGCCGCCTGGTCAAGTTCACCTCCAAGGATCTGACCAACTGGGAGTTCCAGGGCGACTGGTGGAACCCGGGCCTGTACACCATGTTTGAGATGCCTGATCTCTTTAAGATGGGCGACTGGTGGTACCTCGTCTTTTCCGAGTACAGCGACGGCAACAAGACCCGTTACCGCATGTCCAAGTCCATCAACGGTCCTTGGATTACCCCCGCTGACGACTCCTTCGACGGCCGCGCGTACTACGCCGCTCGCACCGCATTCGATGGCGAGCGCCGCGTTCTCTTTGGTTGGGTCCCGACGCGCGACGAGGGCGGCGACCCCAGCTCTTACCTGTGGGGTGGCACTTTTATGCCCCTCGAGATCGTTCAGCGTGCCGACGGAACGCTCGGCACCAAGCTCCCCGACAGCATGCTTGGCGCCTTTGGCGAGGCTAAGGCAGTCGAGACCTTTGAGCTTTCCTGCGAGTCGGGCAAGGTCGAGCAGGTGCTCGCCGCGGATGCCGGCTCCACCTACTTGCTCGATGCCGACATTGAGCTCGGCGGTAACGCTGCCGGCTTCTCGGTCAAGTTCGCCGAGGACGCCGAGACTGGTCTTGCCTATGAGTTCCGCGCCAACCTGCGCGAGGGCAAGCTCGAGTTCACGCCGGCTCCCCAGTACCCGTGGTTCCAGGTCAACAACATGGGCCTCGAGCGTCCGTTGTTCTTTAAGGGCGAGGGCACTCACCATGTGCGTCTGGTCGTCGACGACGACATCGCGACCATCTTTGTCGATGATGTTGCGCTCAACGCTCGCTTCTGCAACAAGCAGGGCCAGGGTGTGGCGCTTACCGTCACCGACGGTGCGCTCAAGTGCGCAAACGCAACGATCGCGTCTCTGTAGCGGCAACGAACCGTTTTATGATTTAGAAAAGGAATGGAGAGGAACATGGACTACAAGGCAGTGTCCCAGCAAGTCGTCGACAACGTCGGCGGACTGGAGAACATCGAGGGCGCCACACATTGCGTGACCCGTCTGCGTCTGGTGCTCAAGGATACGAGCAAATACAACAAGGCCGAGCTCGAGAACATCGATGGCGTCAAGGGCGTGCTGTACAACAGCGGCCAGCTCATGATCATCTTCGGTACCGGTACCGTCAACAAGGTTTACGATGAGTTTATGGCTCTGACGGGCGTTAAGGAGATCAGCGCTTCCGAGGTCAAGGGCGCCGAGGCGGACAAGAAGGGCAAGTTCTTCTCGGTCCTCAAGGTATTCTCGGACATCTTTATCCCCATCATTCCCGCCTTCGTCGGCGCTGCAATCATCATCGGCCTTAAGTCGCTGATCGTTGCCAACGGCCTCTTTGGCATGGAGGGCAGCCTCGCCGATCACAGCGAGTTCCTCAAGAACCTCGCAAGCTTCTTTGCCATTATCGCCACCACGTTCGACTACCTGCCTGTCCTGGTTATGTACAGCGCAGTCAAGCGTTTTGGCGGTAACCCGATCCTGGGCATCCTCGTCGGTATCGTCATGGTTCACCCGAGCCTTATGAACCGCAACACGTTCGTTATGGACCCGACGGGTGCTGAGTACTGGAACTTTGGTCCGCTCTCCATTCCCATGGTTGCTTTCCAGGGCGGCGTGTTCCCTGCAATTCTGACCGCCTGGTTTATGGCCAAGGTCGAAAAGATTGCCCAGAAGTACATCCCCGAGGTCGTTTCGTTCGTCTTTGTCCCGACCGTTACCCTGATTCTTGCTAACGTCGCCCTGTTCACCGTGTTCGGCCCGCTCGGTAACCTGATCGGTGACGTCCTCGCCGGCGTAATCGATATCCTGTACAACAGGATGGGCGTCTTTGGTGCCTTTGTCTTCGCCGCGTTCCTGCAGCCGCTCGTCGTTACCGGTACGCATCAGTTCATCCAGGGTATCGAGGCAAACCTTGTTGCCACGACTGGCTTCAACTACATCCAGGCCATCTGGTCGGTTTCCATCATCGCCCAGGGCGGCGGCGCCATCGGTATGTACCTCATTCACAAGAAGCACTCCAAAGAGCGCAACATCTGCATGTCGTCCTTTATCCCGACGCTGGTCGGAATCTCCGAGCCCGCTATCTTTGCTGCAAACATGCGCTATTCGATCATTCCGTTCATCTGCGCATGCATCGGTGCAGGCTGCGGCGGTGCCTTCGTCAAGCTCTTTGAGGTGCGCGCTATCGGTCAGGGTCTGACCGGCGTGCTTGGCCTGCTCATCGTCACGCCCGAGACTCTCGTGTGGTATGTGGCTGGCAATCTCATCGCCTTTATCGTGCCGATCGTCTTGATCTTTGCCTACAACAAGGCAAAGGGCGTGCCGACCACCGATGAAGAGGGCGCTGGCGCTGGCTTCGATGTCAGCTTCTAGTTGAGCCATTCAGTGCAATGTGCGGATAAGTCCATTTGAGGAAGGGCGTTCGACTCGTGTGAGTCGAGCGTCCTTCCCCATAGACGAGAAAGTCAACGGCGATGTTAAATCAAAAAAACAAGGTGACACGCGCGGACTATGAGCAGTGGCGAGCCGGACAGGATGAGACGGCGGCTCGCATCGCGTCCGACCCCGATAGACTCTTGTTCCATGTGGAGCCTGAGCTTGGCTGGCTCAACGACCCCAACGGTTTGGTGCAGATTGGTGATACGTATCACATCTATCACCAATACGATCCGTTCGATGCTGCGCATGGCGGTCCAGTGCTTTGGAACCATCTGACGACAAAGGATTTTGTGACGTACGAGAATCACGGCCCCGCGCTGTTCCCCGATTCCGATTTGGATTCGAGCGGAGCGTATTCTGGTTCTGCCTTTGTACGTGATGGCAAGATTCACTACTTCTATACCGGCAACGTCAAGCATTTTGACCGCGATGATTACGACTACGTGTTGACGGGCCGTGAGCAAAACCAGATTCATATGGTTGCCGAGAATCCCGACGAATTGGGCGAGAAGCGCATGGCTGTTGGACCAGTCGATTACCCCGACGATATCGGTACGCACGTGCGCGACCCCAAGATCCTTGAGCACGATGGTATCTACTACATGGTTCTGGGCGCTCGTACGAAAGACGACCGTGGCTGCGTGCTTGTCTATACCTCGCGCGATCTAGAGGACTGGAACTATGCGACGCGTATTGAGCTGGGCGAGAAGTTTGGCTTTATGTGGGAGTGCCCCGATCTGTTTGAGCTCGATGGCGAGCTTATTCTCGTTTGCTGTCCGCAGGGTGTGCCTGCCGATGGTTGGCGTTACCGCAATCCGCATCAGTGCGTGTGGTTCCCTATCGAGGCCGATTGGGAGGCGCCGAGCTTTAAAATCGTCGGGCAGGGCATGCCCCCGATGGTCGATGCCGGTTTTGATTTCTATGCTCCGCAGTCCTTTGAGGATGCTGCAGGCCGGCGTTTGATGATCGGATGGTCGGGTTGCCCCGATGCGACGGCAGAAAACCCGACGGTGGCGCGCGGGTGGCAGTGCGCGTTGACGGTGCCGCGAGAGCTGAGCATGCGCGATGGTAAGCTCTGCCAGCAGCCGGCGCACGAGATTGAGAGGATGCGCGGCGACTGCGTTCGCGCGACAGGCGGTGAAACCGTTGAGGAGCCGGGCCGCCTGTTTGATCTTGTGGTTTCCTGTGAGGGCGCCAAGATGGTCGAGCTCGAGATTCGCAAGGGTGTCTTTGTGCGCTATGCAGACGGGATGCTTACCCTCGACATGGGTGACGAAGGCTATGGGCGCGACCAGAGGTCGATCGAGCTCAGCGAGCTTCGCGACCTGCGCGTGCTTTCGGACACTACGATGGTCGAGATTTTTGCAAATGGCGGCGAGGCGGCACTTACGAGCCGTACCTATTCGCCGGCGGTTTCGGCGATGGGGTTGCATGCCGAGGGTGCGGCATCGATGAATTTCTACCGCCTCGTGCATTAACCGTGCATGGGGCACGATTGGACTTGCTGGGCGAAATGAATCGCAGTTGCCGCGGCCAACTACCGTTTATCGCGTATAGCGACCGTTTGCGGAGTAAGTAACACTTAGTAATAAACCGTGTAGAATCTCAGGTTAGCACGGAGTTTTCCAGGGAGACGCTGTCCTTTGTTGTGCGCAAGGGGCGGCGTCTCTTTGGCGCTTGGACGCCGTTGTGCAACAGTGCGGCGGCGCGTGCCATGTATTGAAAAGCCAATGTCGAGATGGGTCGTGATAATAATGGGCAAGTACGTAATCGTGGTTGAGTCTGGGTCGGATGTGACGCCGGAGCTCTGCGAGCGCTACGGCATCGTGCGCGTGCCCATGCATGTCACGATTGGTGACGAGACCGTCGAGGACGGCTCCATCGATCCGCTCGAGATTTACTCGCGCTGCAACGAGTTTGGCGTGATGCCCAAGACCAGTGGCTGTGCGCCTGCGGATTTTGCTCACGTGTACGACCGCATTCACGCTGAGCAGCCCGACGCGACTATTTTGCATCTTGCATATTCCGAGGCCACGACCTGTTCGCATCAGTCCTCAAAGATTGCGGCCCAGGGGCGCGACTACGTGTTCTCCATGGATACGCGTTTTGTCTCGGTGGGCCAGTCGCTCGTTGCCGTCGAGACCGCCAAATACATCGAGGCTCACCCCGATGCCACCGTCGACGAAATTTTCGCCTTCACCAATTCGGTGATGGACCGTGTGCTGCTGGGCTTTGTTCCTACCGACCTAGCCTTCCTTAAGGCGGGAGGTCGTCTGTCCAACGTGGCATTCCTTGGCGCCCACCTGCTCAAGATTAAGCCCTGCATTGAGGTGACGGGCGGTAAGTTTGTGGCGACCAAGAAGTTCCGCGGCTCTATGCTCAAGTGCGCCCGCGCCTTTATTGACCACATGGTTGCGAAGGGCGAGATTGACTACTCGCACATTGGCCTGGCGTATTCGGTAGGCCTTTCCCAGGAGCTGCGCGACGACATGGAAGTCTATGCGCACGACCTGGGCTTTAAAGACGTTACCTGGACTCAGGTCGGCGGTGTCATCTCGAGCCATTGCGGCCCGACCGCCTTCGGTGCGGTGCTCACGCTCAAGGCGTAAAGCCTGGCGTCTATCGATTTCTATTGCCTTGACGGCGGGCGGGTTGCGACAACCTTCCCGTCGCTTTTGCATGGGGCCAAATAGGACAATCCAATTGACCGCTAAACCGTTTCGCCATCAAGCATATAGGCTAGAATGACTCTGGCATTTATGTAGCTAAAACCAATGAGAGGCAAGGTAGCGGGAATGGCTGAGATGACGCTCGAGGGTGTGGACGCTCGTCCTGAGGACTCCGCGTTTGCCCTGGGCCGCGTGCATTCGATTGAGACGATGGGAACGGTCGATGGACCCGGCATCCGCTTTGTGGTGTTTGTTCAGGGCTGCCCCATGCGTTGTGCGTATTGCCACAACCCCGATACCTGGTCGGTTAACGGCGGCACCATGGTGACCGTCGAGCACCTGATGGACGAGTTCCAGAGCAACCATGAGTTTTACCGCAGCGGTGGTATTACGGTATCCGGCGGCGAGCCGCTCCTGCAGCCCGCGTTTTTAGCCGACCTGTTCCGCGCCATGCACAATAACCCCGGCGGCCGTGTGCATATCTGCTTGGATAGCTGCGGCTATGCGTTCGATCCCGCGCATCCCGAGAAGTTCGATGCCGTACTCAACGAGACCGATATGGTGCTGCTCGACATTAAACACGCCGATCCCGTCGAGCATAAAAAGCTGACCGGTTGCGATCCCGCACGTATTCTGGCGTTTGGTGATGAGCTCGCGCGTCGCAAGATTAAGGTTGTTATTCGCCACGTGGTAGTGCCGGGTATTACCGATACGGTGGAGGAGTGCGAGGCGCTCGGTCGCTTGATTGCCCCGTGGCATAACGTGGTCGGCCTGGAGATGCTGCCGTATCACACGATGGGTGTCGTCAAGTACGAGCAACTGGGCATTCCCTATAAGCTCGAGGGCGTGCCCCAGATGGATACCGCGCGCATGCCCGAGCTGCGCAACGCCGTCATGACGGGCATGAAAAAGCGCCGCGCGGAACTCAAAAACGCCATCGGCTAGCGAGCCATTTTCAGGCACTCATTGGGGACAGACTTAAATGAGTGCCCCTGGGCACCAAGTTGATTGCCAAAGAGTCCCGTCAAGTTGCGGTGGAATAGTTCTTGTTTTTCGGCTTATGCCGCCCAAACAGGAACTATTCCACCGCAACTGCGTTTTGGGCGGAGATGCGCAACAGAATCGTGCCATTTGGATAAATACGCTTGTGGTTTCTTTAAAGACACCTTAAACGCCGCTGAATATCTTTGGAAAGAAATGCCTGCTCGGTATTATGCTGCTCGTATATGAACGGTAGCAGTCAGGAGACCACGTGCGAAACAACGCATCGCGGGACGAGTATGTGCCGCAGCATGGCAGCAGATATGAGACGAGGGGCACGCCTTCGCGTGGCCACGCTGACGCTCGCATCCACGTAACGAAGATTGCCGCAATTGGGATGCTAACGTTGGTGGTTATTATCCTCGGAATTACCGCTAAAACCTACGCCTCGGAGCGAATGGCACACTCAGATGCGTCAACGGTACAGACGCAAAACAAAAAGGTCTCTGAATCTAAAGCCACCGCAAGTCAAACCCTGTCGACAGCGAACCTCAAGACGGGGCTTTCGAAGGCGAACTTTAACGATATTCCCTCAGGCGATACCGTGCAGACCTTCTCACTGGTTGATGACCAGATCCTCGCCGCACTCCAGAATGCGCTTGACCAGGCGCAGGAGCTGGGCGATGTGGGCGTGGTGTTTTACGACCTGTCGGGCGGTAAGGGCGTGACGTATAACGCTGATGTCGAGGTGTACGGTGCGAGTAGCTACAAGGCACTCTATGCGTTGTACATTTGCGAATCTCTGGTCGAGACGGGCCAGGTTTCACTCGATGACTCCCTTGGTACCTATGGTGGCTACAACATGGGTTGGCAGACGGTACGCGACTTGATCGAGGCTGCGGTCGTTTATTCAGACAACGATTCGTTTATTGCGTTACGTGCGGCGTTTGACCGTGTCGGTTACGAGGATTGGATTGTCGGTCTTGGCATCGATTACGATACGGCACTGGATCCGATGAGTGATTTTCCGACCTACTGCCCGCGCACTTCTGCGAGGTTATGGCGTGAGATGAGCGAGTATCTGAGCATGGATACCGAGACTTCACAGTGGTTGTCGGGCCTTCTGACATCAACATCGCGCTCGTTTATTCGCGATGGCATTGCGGACGAGCAGGTTTTGGTGCGCAACAAGGCAGGCTGGATTAGCGAGGATGGTTACTATTCGATATGCGATGCAGGCCTCATCGACATCGATGGCCGTACCTATGTCATGAGCGTCATGACATCGATGCCATGGAGTGACCGTTCGAGCGAGGTTACGGCTGCGATTGCAAAGGCTCTGTTTGATACGCGAGCTGCACTGGCTTAGCGTGTTCGTTTGGCGAGGTCAAACAAAATGCTGGTACCATACCTTGGTTGAGAATTTCGTATAGGTTTGGGGAATGGTATGGCTACCATCGCGATTATCGGTGCGCTCGAAAAAGAGATCATGCAGATTAAGGAAGAGCTGAGCGACGTTTGCGAGGCACGGGAGGCAGGCTTGACCGTTGTGAGCGGTGAGCTCGACGGCCTGACAGTTGTCGCCACAACGGCGGGCATGGGCACGGTGAACGCCGCCGCTGCAACACAGCACCTCATTAGCAAGTATGCTCCGCAGGCTGTTGTGTTTTCGGGCATTGCGGGCGGTTTGAACCCCAGGCTCCATATCGACGACGTGGTCATTGGCAAACGCCTACGCTATCTGGATACCGATACCGCGCTTATCGCCGAGTCCGCACCGGGGCTCGAGGAGTTTGGCTCGACGCCCGCGCTGGTCGATATTGCCGCCGACGTGCTTGCTGAGCGTGGGTTTGTTGACGCTTCGAAAAATGCAGTCGCTTCGAACGAGGGCACCAAGCAGTTCCTGGTCGGCACGATTGCCACGGGTAACCGCTTTGTGACGGGCGCCACCATGCGCAACGACGCTATCGAGGCGACGCATGCCGATTGTGTCGGCATGGAGGGCGCGGCAATTGCCCATGTCGCAACCAAAAATGGTGTCGATTGCCTGGTATTGCGCGCTATCAGCGATAATTGTGACGAGGCGTACGATGCAATTTGCGAGCGAGAGTTCGATCTGTTCGAGTACGCGCGTGTCGCAAGTGACATTACGCTCGATATCGTCCGCCGCATTGCCGCTGCGCAATAGCGCGTCTATTTGTAAGAACCTACGACCAAGGAGTGTCCATGGCCGATTCCATTAACTACCAGCTTGCCAAGTTCGTCGCCAGCTACGGCAAGGTTTCGCAGATTCCCGAGTCCACCTGCCCTGAGGTGAGCTTCGTCGGCCGCTCCAACGTGGGCAAGTCCTCCATCATGAACAAGCTATTTGGCCGCAAGAACCTGGTCAAGGTTTCGAGCACGCCGGGCAAGACGAGCAACATCAATTTCTTCGAGGCCGACGACGTGCATTTCGTGGACCTGCCGGGCTACGGTTTCGCCCGTCGCTCCAAGGCCGAGCGCGACCGCTGGGCCGAGCTTATCGGCGACTTTTTCGACTCCGAGCGCAGCTTTAACTTGGTCGTCTCGTTGGTGGACATTCGTCACGACCCCAGCAAGCTCGACCACGACATGATCGACTACCTACAGGGCAACGAGTTCAACTTTATCGTCTGCCTCACCAAGGCCGACAAACTCAGCCGCACCCAGCAGGCCCGCCAAGCAGCAGCCATCAAAAAGCAGCTCAACGTCCCGGCCGAGAACGTGATCATCACAAGCTCCCAGACTGGCACCGGCATCGATGAGCTTAAGCGCCGCATTGCCG
>USGN01000020.1 GCA_900554255.1 uncultured Collinsella sp.
GCGGGCGATGGCGACGCGCTGCTGCTGGCCGCCCGAAAGCTGGCGGGGGTAGTAGTCCGCCCGGTCGGCCAGACCGACCTTTTCCAGCATCTTCCGACCGATGGCGTCGGCCTCCTCCTTGTAGAGTACCGTGATGGCCTGGGTGCCCAGCTTGGCGCCACCGATGGCGTCGAGCATATCGTAGAGCGTAAAGGCCACGTCGGCACCGGGCAGCGCGAGCTCGCGATCGTCGGCGTAAGCGAGCGCCAGGCGCAGGTCCTTAATGAAGTGCTCGACCATAAAACCGGGCTTGTAGTCGCCGTCGAGCGCCTTGGGAGCCAGGCTCTCCATGGCGCCGGACTTGCCGGTACCGCCCAGGATCATCTGGCGGGTCTTCTCCAGGTCAAGACCGCTCAGCTCGGCAAATGCCATGGCGTCTGCCATGCCGACCATGCAGGCGCCCAGCGACACCTGGTTGGCGAGTTTGGCAGCCTGGCCCTTGCCGGCGCCATCGAAGCAGCAGATGTTGGCCGCAAAGGTGGCAAGGATGTCGCGGACCGGCGCGATGTCGTTCTCGGTAGCACCCACGATAGCCGTGAGCGAACCGGCGATAGCGCCCGACTCGCCGCCGGTGACGGGGCAGTCAAACGCCATGCGGCCAGAAACCTGGGCGGCCTCGGCAATGTCACGGGCGAGCTCGGGCGAGCTCGTGGTGAGGTCGATCAAGACCGCGCCGGGCTTAGTGCACGCGAGCAGGCCGTCGCCCGCCAGGTAGAGCTCCTCGACCTCGGAGGGATAGCCCACCATGGTAAAGACGACGTCGGCGTTCGCCACGGCGTCGGCCGGCGTATCGGCCCAGGCGGCGCCGTGCTCGATAAGCGCGGCGGCCTTGGACTTGGTGCGGTTGTTGACCGTGACGGGGTAGCCGGCGTCCAGGATGTGGCCGGCGATGGGGGCACCCATGATTCCGGTGCCGATGAATGCGACGGAGAGCTTGTTTGCCATGAAACCTTTCCTTTTGGGTTGGGTGTTGTTACCAGGTTAAAATACTCGGTGCCAGCGTTTCGGCCGTGACTTGAGAGCACTTGCAGCCGCAGCGCCTACCTACTCGCCGCGCACGCGACGCGCGATGCGGTCGGAAAGCGAGGCTTTCTCGGCGCGATTCTTACCCCAAAACGCGCAGGCCACCATGCCGGGGCCCACGTGCGAACCGATGGTGGGGCCCACGGAGCCGCGAATGATCGTGACGTCGGCGCAACCCTCCTCCTTGCGGATGGCGGCCTCGAGCCAGTCGCCGTCCTTCTCGGCATCGGCCGTCATGATGGCGATGGGCATGGTGCGGTCGGGCACGTAGTTCTCGCGGAACGACTTGAGGATGGACTTGAGCGCCTTCTTGCGGCCGCGGTTGACGCCGATCAGCGACAGCGAGCCGGCAAGGTCGTAGGAGAGCTCGGGCTTGACATCGAGCTTTGCCGTGAGCTGTGCCGCCGCGGGCGGAATGCGGCCACCGGCAGCCAGTGCGTCGAAGCTCTCGAGCGTAAAGTAACCGTGGACGTAGGTCTTTGCCTCGTTTGCCCAATCGACCAGCTGCTTGGCGGTCAGTCCCGCCGAGCGCTGGCGCACGGCCTCGAGCGCCAAGAGCGCACCGGTCGCGCAGGG
The DNA here is from genome assembly GCA_900554255.1 of uncultured Collinsella sp. GTDB lineage: Bacteria > Actinomycetota > Coriobacteriia > Coriobacteriales > Coriobacteriaceae > Collinsella. The sequence continues at coordinate 1,639 of USGN01000020.1, forward strand.
CAGAGCGTTGTCGACCACGTAGAGCTCAAAGTTGGGATACTCGGCGCGCACGGCGTCCGCCGCCTGGCACGCGGAGTTGTAGCTCGACGACAGCGCCGAGGTAAAGCACAGGTAGACCGTTGGTGTGCCCTCTTTGGCGCACTCGGTAAAGAACTCGATATAGCGACCGAGCGACACGGCGGAGGTAGACACGCGAGCGCCGGCGCGCATGCGGTCGTAGAACTCCTTAGGGCTCATGCTCGACCAGATATCGTCCGTGCGCTCCTCGCCATCGATAATGAAGGGGAAACCCAAGATATCGACATCGAGGTTCGCGGCGACCTCGGGGCTAAAGTCGCAGCAGGTATCGACGACGATGCGGCAGCGGTCAGAATGGCCGGTAGATGCAGCCTTGTCCATCAAAGCGACTCCTTACGTAAAAAAGGCGGCCATCCGCATGGGATGGCCGCCGGCCGTTAACTCATGCAAGTTAACGTATTTTACTCGTCAAGCGTTTCGATACGGGGCTTGATGATGCCATATCCACCATTCTTACGGTGATACACCACATTGATGAGGCCAGTCGTCGCGTTCTCGAACACGTAGAAGTCGTGGCCGAGCAGATCGGTCTGCACCAGCGCCTGCTCCTCAGTCATCGGGGTGACATCGATGACCTTCTCGCGGACGAGCAGGTCGTCCTCCTCCTCGGGCAGCAGCAGGTCGGCCAGATCCTCGACGCGCTCGACCGGTGCGACATCCGCCGCGCTGGCACCGCCCTGGCGGTTGTCCACGACCTTGGTCTTGAACTTGCGCAGCTGGCGGGTGACCTTATCGGCGGAGAGGTCGATGGCGGCGTACATATCTGCACCGTGCTCGGCAACGCGAATCACCGAACCGCGGGCACGAACCGTAACCTCGACGATCGCCGGGTTGGGGTTCGAGGGGTTCTTCTCATAGCGAAGTACAACGTCGGCCGTCATGGGCTCGATATCGAAAACCTTGAGCGCCTCGCCGATCTTCTCATCCACATGCGCACGCAGAGCATCGGTTACCGTCGTCTTGCGTCCAGAAACCTTGATATCCATACGTGGCTCCAATCTGCCTCGGGGACTTACTGTACTGGCTATGTACCCATTGCCGTGCATTTAATCACGCGGATTCCCAAAGACCCGAATAACGATTGCTTGATACCGCATACCGAAGTCTCGCACTTTTCTGTGGCAAAGTGCGCTATGAGAGAGCAACGGCGACTTTGGTTTGGTACTTAAAAAATGTCTTTGACCTGCTGGTTTTACGGAAACGAAAAAGCCGGGCTCTCCTGTTGGGAAAGCCCGGCAGTGCGTGTTGAAACCGTGAAGAGGTGTCCTTTCCAACGTATAGGAGACAACACCCCTAGCAATAACTAGCTATTGAGTTTGTTAATGTCGTCGTCGGTGATGGTGGCTTCCTGGCTGGACGATTTGTCCTCGGAGTTTGCACCCTCGCTGCTCGAATCGGAGGATGCGGACTCGCTGGATCCGGTGTCGGTCGACTGCACGTCGGCGCCCGAGACCGTCTTGGTGGTGAGGTCATAGGGCATCGTACCGTACCAGACGGAGTGGACCGCCTCGAGCGTGCCATCGACCGTGATACCGTCGAGGGCATCGCTCACGGCACGGCATAGCTCATCGTTGGCCGCGAGGCCCGCGACGCCGAGCGTCGAGGGTGTCTCGAGCGCGCCGACGTAAGAGATCTGGCTCATCAGGCGCGCAAGGTAGCCGCCGGCCGTGGAATCGCAAATCACGTAGTCGATCTCGCCGGACTCGAGCGCCTCAAAGCACTCGTTGATGTTGGAGAAGGTCTTTTGGTTGGCCGTGATGCTCTGCTTGGCGAGCGCTTCCTGCGAGGCCGAAGAGGTCTGAACGCCCAGGGTAGCGGCGTTAAGCGTTTCGGTGGAAACGCTCAGCGACTCGCCGTCGCTCGTCTTTCCGAACACTGCCGCAGCGTCGTACAGGCAAGTACCAAGCGTGCTGATGTCACCATCCGTGGAATTGATGTCGCCAATGAAGATGTCGGCCTTTTTGTCACCAAGCGCGGAATCGGCAGAAGACGCATCGACGAAGGCAACCTTAAGGCCCATGCGGCTTGCAAGGGCGCGGGCAGCGTCGACCGCGTAGCCCGTGAGGTTGCCATCGGCGCCCTGCATGGCCTGCGGGGCATCGGAGGTATCGAGGGCAACCGTCAGGGTGCCGGGAGTGACCAGGACATCATCCGACACCGTCGGCGTGACGGTCTCGCGCTCGATCTGGTCAATCGTGGGTGTCGTGAACGTGGACAGTGGGTTGAACGCGCATCCGCTCAAACCCAATACGGCAATGACCGCCGCGGTCCCAGCACCTAACCGAGCCGCGTGCATCAAGCTGCCCCTCACCATGTCCACTACCCTGCCTTCTGTGTCGTATACAATCCGTGCGTTACGCGGAATAACGGGTGTTCCCACCAGCTGACCTGGTATTTGACCCCACACTTGCGCACCGGGGTGTTTGCTCGGGAGGCCATAGCCACCTTCACGACTGGCCCGCTCGCCCGCGAGGCGGTATTGCCCCAAAGAAAGTAGAACGGACGGTGCGGCTTACATCTAGGACGCGCCATGATCGCGCCGCGCGCACGCGGTCGCTTACGTGGATCCCTTTGACCGCGTCTGTCTTGGACTAGGATGGACATTTCGTCCGTCCGCAACCACAGCCTGGCAGGAACGTAGCGCATTATAGCTAAGTTCAAGCTAAAGTTTAAGGTTAGGGGCGTCATTCGCACCGTGAGCACAGATTTTGCAGGTCGGAGCGGACCATTCGTGTCCCCATGAAGCCCGGAGCCCCCCCTACGGGGAGCTCCGGGGCACCTGCCTCAGGGTGCCGTGGCCAAAAAATAGCAAATATGAGTACTGTTACCAATTTAGTAGCAGACAATTTTGGCCTCTCGGACAGATTTTGCGCTCAGTGTCGCCAACCTGATGCTTAGTTATTCTACATTTGTTTATTATCTTCTTACTTTACGACGCCTCCGAGTCCTAAATTCCTTGATTTTGCTGTTACTGATTTAGTGACAGTACTCATATTTGCCATATTTTGGCCAGGGCATATGATTAACCCCCTATTTTCGACGCGAATTAGACCGGCTTAAGCCCAAAACACGCCCGCAACGTGTTAAATATCGCCTCTTGTTTCTTTCTGCGAGCGTCAACACGGTTGCGATATCGCTTACTCATGCGCTGGTGGATGCGCCATGCGAGTGCCTCCATTGCCTCCATGTCGCAAAGTATCTCGTTATTGACCGTCGCGACCTCGATTCCCATAGTAATCAAGCCCGTGTTGCGTTTTTCATCATGGATACGCCCCCTCCGGGAGGAATGGCCCAGCTCACCGTTGTATTCAAGGTCAAACCGGGCTGCCTCCTGATATGCATCGCAAACTGCATGGGGCATCCCCGAGATTGCCTGCGCGCGGTCATCGAACTCAATCTTGTAGTCGGTCTTAAAGGGACCGCAGGCAAATCCGCCATAGGAAAACGGAAGCGAAAACAGTGCGAGCATGATGCACTCCATGGGTGAGCGCAAGTTTTCCGACAGATAGGGACACAGGCGCAGCAGTTGTTTGGCCACATTCCCCTTGCATGCCGCAAGGTAATCTGCCAGGCGATCGGGCGTCAGCACCGGCTCGACTTCAAAGTAGCCCACGTCTGCCGGTTGATCCTTGTCCTTTGCAAGTCTATTCGCAACAGGCGAGGTGTAGGGAGGCAGATACTTCCCGCGATCGCTCAGTGAAATCTTGGAACACAGTTCCTGGGCCAGGGCAAACCCCTGGATACAGCCGACCTCGCGGGCGACGGCAACACAAAGGGCCTCGGGAGATAGGCTGTACACCCCCGGTTCCACCTCTAGAATCGAGCCGACAGGCAACCCGGAACACACGGACCAGCCCACGCCAGGCATGCGTCGGCGCTGCGCCGCAGATCCCACCAGCAAGCACAGATCTTCTTGCACCTCGCCGCTTTTGGCTCCAATTCGCACCAGGTCGGGAAGATAGATATCCTCGGTCGAAGGCGATGACGTACACAGCACGCGGCGCTCTTCATCGGGATTGAGGTCCTTCCAGCCGATGTAGCCCATCTGCCGGCGCTCGGCTCGAATCATGCGCAACGCCGAGGCGCCCGTCAGGATCACGGAAGCCGCTAGCTGCTCTTTTGTCGGTTTGTTGCACTGCCTGATTGTTACCGCCACATGAATCACCCCTACCAAACGCGTACGATAGCGAGGCCATCAACGGCCGCGGCACCGGCGCGCTTGAGTTCCGCCGAAGCCGCCGCCATCGTCGCACCCGTGGTGATAACGTCGTCGATAAGCAGCAGGCGGCGGCCCCGCACGTCCTCAACAGTCTCGTACATGCCTCGGGCGCGTTCACGGCGTTCTTCACGACCGAGTTCACGCTGGTCGCCATGTCCGTACTTAACGAGGGCGTCGAGCAGCGGAACACCCGACAGCTCGCAAAATGGGCGCGCGATGGCTTCCATATGATCGAAGCCGCGTCGCCGAAACGCCGCCGCCGTCGCGGGCACAAACACCACTGCATCGGCGCCGGACAACACACCGCCTAAGCGTTCGGGTGCCGCGACCTGGGCATGTAAGGCGGTGTCGTATAGCAGCTCTGCCAGATACGGTGCCAGGCGTCGCTCGCCCGCGTCTTTGTACGCTTTAATGATCCGCGGCAGCGGATGCGTGTAAGCGGCACATGCCAGGCACCGGTCGAGAGCTTCGGCCATCGCCGAGGACGTACCCTCGACCGAGCACTCGGTACATAGCAAGTCTCCAAACGGGGCGCCGCATCGAGTACAGCTATAACGTGGGTCGATGAGCGCGAGCGCGGCCAGGCAGTCTTGGCAAATAAGCGCGCCGGAGCGCTCGCAGCCGGCGCATCGCGTGGGCGACAACGCCTCAAGCGCCTCGTGCGCCGCCCGCTCGGCAAACGGTAGCAATTCGTCCGCAAACGGTAGGATGCCGGCACCTTGCAAGCATCCCAACACATTCAAATGTCTCTTCACGACACAACCCTCCCTACGCTCGGTCGCAGGGAGGGTCGTTGATTCAGTGCTATGGTACCCCGACGCGTTTGGGGTCAGGCAGGTTAAATCCGTTTGCGGGCGCTATTCGCCGGTGGGCGGTTGCGGTGCGGACGAGTTTTGGGTCGAGCCCTCGCCACCATCTTGACGCGGCTTGCGGGAACGACGACGGCGACGGCGCTTCTGGCCCTGGTCGGCCGAACCCTCGCCACCACGATCTTCGCGCGACTCGCGTTCGTCGCGAGCAGCGCCGCGCGCGGCCTTGGCAGCCGCCCCTCCGCCATCTCCAGGGCGACGGCGCGTGACCTTGACCTCGCCATCCGAGACCTGATCGGCCACGGAGGGCACCGAGGGCTTTTGCTGCGTGCCCGAGGAATGGCGGCGACGCGGACGCGGGGCGCGCTCGTCATCGTTGCGCTGCTTGCCACCCTTGTCGGCAGGCGTATCGGAACCCGAACCACCCTTGGGGGCGGCACCGGCTTCGCGAGCGGCTGCGGCGCGGAAGGCGTCCTCGCGCTCCTCGCTCGACAAATGGCGGCGGCGACGGCGCGTGGGATTCATGCCACCGCCGCGGTTTTGCTGCTGAGGCTGCTGAGCCTCGCGCTCGCGGGAGGAATTCTTGCCTGCGGGAGCGGCCTCGCCGGCGTCGCCCGAACCCGAGCGCTTGCGGCGGCGACGTCCACCGGCAGCCTCCTCAGCCTCGGGTGCCTCGGCCTTGCCGCGACCCTTACCGCGGCCGCGACCCTCGCCCTGGCTCTGACCGGCACGGGTATCGGCGTCCGCATCGCGACGGCGGCGCTTGGGCATCGTCGTCCCCGCCAGACGGTCGGCGCTCGACAGGCCATCGCCCACGTCGACGCCGTTCTCGCGGTCGAGCTCCATAAGCGCCAAGCGCATCTCGGGCGACTCGATGCGCTCGAGCACATCGCGCGTCACGCAGTCGGGGCGGCAGTTGCAGCCCTGCTCGGCGGCCTTCTTTTTGCAGCCCTCAGAGCAGGTCATGTCGGCCAGGTTGACCTTAAAGACTTTGCCGTTCTCCAGGCGCAACACCAGCTGCTCACGCGGCGTGTCATATTCCTGGATGCGCGCCTTGCCAAGCGGCGTGTCGATAAGCGTCTTCTTTTTGGGCGCGCGGCTCTTAAAGTCCTTGTACGCCTCGAACTCGTAGCGCAGGCAGCACATCAGGCGGCCGCAGACGCCGCTAATTTTGGACGAATTGAGCGGCAGGTCCTGCTCTTTTGCCATGCGGATCGAAACCGGCTCAAACTGTCCGCCAAAGCGCGTGCAGCAGAGCTCCTGACCGCACTGGGCATAGCCACCCACCAGGCGGGTCTCGTCACGCACGCCGATCTGGCGCATGTCGACGCGAATGTGCAGCGTCGAGGACAGGTCCTTGACGAGCTGACGGAAATCGACGCGCTCCTCGGCGGCAAAGTAGAACACAGCCTTCTCGCCGCCGAACAGGTACTCGACGCCGACCGGCTTCATCTCGAGGTCGAGCTCCTTGACCAGGCGGCGGAAGTCGACCATGGCCTCGTCACCCTGGATAGCCAGATCGTCGGCAAGCTGCAGGTCGATGTCGCTCGCCACGCGCAACACGGGCTTGAGCGGCTGACCGATCTCGTCTTGCGGCACCTCGAAGGGGTCGGCCGTGACCAGGCCGATCTCGGTTCCGCGCTCGGTGGAGCAGATAGCATAATCGGCCTCGAGGATATCCAGATCCTGTGGGTCGAACCACAGGTCGCGCGAGGCGTAGGTAAACTTAACGGGTACGACTAACGGCATTTCAGTGCCTTCCTGATATCGAACAGCATGACCTCGATGGCCAGCTGGGGAGTAACGTTTCTGGCGATGTTGCGCTCAGCGGTGGCAACCGCCTCGAGCGCCTGGGTGGCACCCGCAACATTCGTCGCCGCGGCAAGCCGCCCGATCGTGTCGCGCACGTCCTCGTTCACAACGTCTGCCGCCTCATCCTGAAGCGTCAGCAGCACGTCGCGCATGAGCGTCCGCGCGCTCGCCAGCGCTTCCATGATACCCGAACGCTCGCGCGCGTTGAGTTCGCGCTTGTTGCGGTCCTCAAGCTGCTTCAATGCTCCACGCGACAGGTAGTCGGCATTTTGCTCGAGCACCTTTTCCTGTGTGGACTTGACCTCGGCGAGCGGCGCCTTGACGGAGACGATGAGCGACTTGGCGCGACTGAGCACATCGGCCTCGTCGGCGGCGATGAGCGAGTCGATGGCACGGACCATCTGGCGACGGGCGTCCTGGCGCTCGGCGCTCTTGAGGAACTCGATGCCACGCGTGGGGCTTCCCGCTACGGCGACGGCCATGCGGCAACGCGCAGGGTCCTGACCGGTGGCGCGGCTCACGGCCTGCGCGGCGACGACGGGCGATACCAGCCGAAACGGCACGCACTGGCAGCGGCTCACAATGGTGGGCAGCATCACGTCGGCCGAGGTGCCCAACAGGATGAACATGACGCCCTCGGGCGGTTCCTCGAGCGTTTTGAGCAGCGCGTTGGCGGTGTTGGCGCGCAGTTGCTCGGCACGGTCGATGATGTAGACCTTGGCCTTGGCACGGATGGGCGCCAGCGGAACGTCGTCGAGCAGCTCGCGGGTCTGGGCGATGAGGTAGCCCGTGGCGCTCTCGGGCGTGTAATAGTGCACGTCGGGGTGCGTATGGCGGGCGACGCGCACGCAGCTATCGCATGAGCCGCAGCCATCCTGCTCGCACAGGAAGGCTTGGGCGAGCGCCCACGCGGCGTCGAGCTTGCCCGCGCCGGGCGCGCCCAAAAACAGGTAGGCGTGCGATGCGCGACCGCTGGCGACGGCATTGGTCAAAAAGTCGCGCACGCGCTCTTGGGTGTCGAGCTTGGCCAGCAGGCTTGCCTGAGCGGGGGCCATGTTACTCGGCCTCCTGGGCAAGCGCGGCGGTGACGGCGTCTTGCGGAATGTCGAGACCGTATGCGCGAATCTGCTCGACCGTCTTCTCGAAGACTTCCTCGACGGTCGCAGTGGCGTCGATGAGTTTTACGCGGTTTGGTTCCTCGGCGGCAATGGCGCAAAATCCCTGGTAGACGCGCTCTTGGAAGGTCATGCCTTTTGCCTCCATGCGATCTGCCGCGCCACGGGCTGCCATGCGTAGCGCCGCCTGCTCGGGTGTGATGTGGTAGACGAGCGTGAGCGCCGGATGCGTACCGGCGACAGCCAGGTTGTTGGCATCGCGTACCATCTGACGGTCGAGACCATCGGCAAACGCCTGATAGCAGGTCGTGGAATCGTAGAAACGGTCGCACAGGACCACCTTGCCGGCCGCAAGGGCGGGGGCGATGACCTCGTGCACCAGCTGGGCACGCGCTGCCTCGTAGAGCAGCAGCTCGCAGGTGTCGCCCATCGCCGTGTTGGCGGGGTCGAGCAGCAGAGCACGGATCTTTTCGCTGATGGCGGTACCGCCCGGCTCGCGCAGGCTCACAACCTGGTAGCCGGCGAGTTCAAGAGCGCGGGCAAGCAGGCGCGCCTGCGTGGACTTGCCGGCGCCATCGACGCCCTCGAGCGTGATAAAGCTATGTTGAGCGGGCTCAAAAGCCATGGGCGCAGCCCCTTCCTACAAGGCGCGAAAATGCAAGTTATAGCAACCAAGCCATGATACCCCAGGGGCAGGGGCTAGTGTGGCAGTTAGGGACGTTCTGAGACCGCCAAACAGTCCCTATTTCACCGCAACTTATGATGGGGAATTTTGTGCGCTGGGTATAATCGTCGTATTGCATTGAAATGTGGCGAAAGGAGTGGCAATGTCTCGGTATTGCGCCTCGTGCGGCAAGCTTCTTGCAGATAATGCCAAGTTCTGCACCTCGTGCGGTGCACCTGTTGAGCAAACAACCGCGAGCGATAGCCAGCCCGCTTTTGAGCAGACCGGCTCCCTTGATACGCCGCAAGTCAAGGCGGACGACCCCCTCGCCTATCGCCCCGACCCCGCCGCAGGCCCCGCGGCCGTCGAGACCACGCAGCGCATACCCGTCGCGAGCGACTCGCCCCAACAGCAGCCGGCTCCCGCATACGCGCCCGCTTCGCCACAGACCCCCACTCCCAAAAAGAGCGGCACCGGGCCGCTTATCGCCGTTATCGTTGTGCTGGTGGCGATCATCATCGCCCTGGTCATCTTCTTTGCAATCAGACCTTTCGACAACGCCGCCACGCAGACGGCTGCCGAGGTAGCTAAGCTGCACCATGACGTCGACGAAGATGACCTAAAGCCTCTCGGCGATCCCAACAGCCTGTACGACGATGATGACGATGACGACGAGGATGGCGGCGAAGCAACGCTCTCCGAGCAGAATCTCTACCGCCGACTGAGCGAATACTACGACTTGCTCGAAGACCTCGACAGCTACGTCCGTGGCTGCGCGCAGAACTTCAACGGCAGCTATCTGGAAGAGGATCGAACCACCCGTCAAAATCTCGCCGACGTCGCCGAGCGCACGGAGGACACCATCGAGCAGTATTACGACATCGTCGAGGACCTAGACGTTCCGACGAGCTCCAAGAACTACAGCTCCTGGAAGGACATCATCGCCCTGTACGACGACCTGGATCACCGCATTGACGCAATCTGTGATGCCTGGGAGATCAGCCTGAAATACGCCAAGCCTGCGGACCACAAGAATGAGATCGTGGCGCCGCTGTCGCGCGACAACGTGGCGGGCACCAACGACAACAAATACCGTCTGGACTTTGAGGACCGCTACCCCGGCGCCGCACCCGTCGAGGCGAAGTAATCCCAACAACTGATCAAAACTTGCGGTGAAATAGGGATTAATTAGGCCTTTTGCCAGCAAAAACAGTCCCTATTTCACCGCAACTTAGAAGTGGGGCCG
>USGN01000021.1 GCA_900554255.1 uncultured Collinsella sp.
ATCATCGATGAGATTCAGCGCGTGCCTGAGCTTTTTTCTCCGGTGAAGTGGGTTGTTGATCAATCAGGGGAGAAGGGCCGAATCGTCCTCACGGGATCCCAGACATATCACCTCATGAAGGGGGTGAGCGAATCTTTGGCGGGGAGGATCAGAATCTTGGAGATGCCCTCTCTAAGCTTGCGAGAGCTCGTCGGCGGTTCCCAGAGTCCTCGTCCGTATATCCCCGAAAAGATTTCCTTAGCATCTAAGATGTCTTCGGGAAATATTTGGAACATCATCCATAGGGGTTCGATGCCCGAACTGCAAGACCAGAATATCGATTGGGACTCCTATTATTCCGACTACGTTGCCGCATATCTCGAACGCGATGTTCGCGATCTTGTAAACGTGAAGGATGAGGCGAAGTTCTACAGCTTTATGGTCGCGTGCGCAGCGAGAACGGGGCAACTGTTGAATGCCACCGATATTGGAAACACCGTTGATGTCGACCGTAAGACGGTAAAGGCTTGGCTCTCGGTTTTGCAGGCGTCGAACATCGTTCGGATTGTCGAGCCCTTTTGGCCTAATGTCGATAAGCGTCTGACCAAGACCCCTAAGATATTCTTCATGGATACAGGTCTTGTTTGTCATCTAACGAGATGGATAACGCCGGAGCAATTGCGCAACGGGGCTGCGGCGGGGCATATATTTGAGACGTTCGTAGTCTCGGAAATTTTGAAGAGCTTTATGAATGCGGGGAAGAGCCTTCGTGATGTATGGTTCTACCGGGATCAAAAGAAGCGCGAAATCGATTTGCTCATCCAAGAGGGTCGTATCTTACATCCCGTCGAGGTGAAGATGTCTGCTACGGTGGGTAGAGACGCGGTGAAGAACTTTACCTGTCTTGAAGGCCTTTCTGGCTATGAGATTGGCTTTGGACACGTTGTCTGCCAAGCTCCGGAACCATACCTCATTACCAAGGATGTCCAGGCGGTTCCCGTGTGGTGCATATGATTTATGTAGCAATGGCGCGGTCTTGATTGATGGTTACCAAAGGATCGCTGATCGCCATGCGTAGTTGCTGACATTGTCGTCTTTGCCTTGCATGTCTAATAGCGGGGCCCGGAGCCCAGTATTTACTGCGCTCCGGGCCTCGTAGGTTTGTGGCTTGGACCAGCTCAATTGCCGTCGTCCTAGTCAAACAGGCTCGGCATGTCGTTTTCCTTCATGAGGGCACCGGCTGAGGGGAGGCTCTGCGCGGTGAACTTCTCGGCCGAGACGCCGGCGCCAAGGATCTCCTCGGTTGTGCCGACGGTGGTGACCGAGCGGCCCTTCTTGGCCGTAAAGGCCTGGACACCCTGCGTGTTGGTAGTCGTCTTGGTCTTGAGCAGCGACGTGTTGAAGTTCATCAGGCGGTAGTCGCTCGAGACCAGCGCGATGTCGCGGTCCTCCTTGAGCACCTGGGCATACAGCAGCTTGCTGCCGCCGTAGATGGCGTTCTTGAGGCGCTTGCGGTTGGTCTTGGTGACGTATCCAGAAAGCGCGACGCGCACCACGCGGCCGTTCTCAAAGACGAACAGCACGTCGGCCTTGTAGTCCTCGGGGTCGATGACCCAGATGACGCTCTCGTCGGGTTCCATCTCAAGAACGGTCGGCAGGTACGAGCCCAGCTGGGCCGACTTGGTGTCCTCAAACGCCGCAACCTTGCATTTGTACACCTGGCTCTTGTTGGTAAAGACCAGCAGCTCGTGGGTGTTGGAGGACGGGAACTCGATAAAGGGCTTGTCGCCGTCCTTGTACTTGAGCGTGGTGGCCTTCTTAAGCACGCGGTCCGTCATCTTCTTAAGGTAGCCATCGCGCGAGAGCATGATGGTCACCGGGTACTCCTCGACCTCGAGCTCCAAGCTTACCTCGATAACCTCATGGGGCTCGATCCTGCCCGTGCGGCGCGGCATCACGTACTTCTTGTTCACCGCGGCCAGCTCGTCGCTGATGACCTTCTTGATGTTCTCCTCGCTGGAGAGGATCTCCTCAAGCTCGGCAATCTCGCCCTCAAGCTTAGCGATGTCCTTGGTGCGGTTGAGGATGTACTCCTCGTTGATGTTGCGGAGCTTAAGCTCGGCAACAAACTCGGCCTGGGTCTCGTCGATGTCGAAGCCGCGCATAAGGTTGGGCACGACCTCGGCCTCGAGCTTGGTTCCACGGATGATGGCGATGGTCTTGTCGATATCGAGTAAGATCGCCTCGAGGCCGTGCAGCAGGTGCAGGCGCTCGGACTTTTTGCCCAGGTCAAAGTTAATGCGGCGACGCGTGGACTCAATACGCCATTTGACCCACTCGTGCAGAATCTGGCGCACGCCCATAACACGGGGATAGCCGTCGACCAGCACGTTGAAGTTGCACGAGAACGAATCCTGCAGAGTGGTCGAGCGATAGAGCTTGGCCATGAGCTTGTCGGGGTCGACACCGCGCTTAAGGTCGATGGCGATGCGCAGGCCCGAGAGGTCGGTCTCGTCGCGGATGTCAGCGATCTCCTTGACCTTGCCCTCTTTGGAGAGCTTGACGATGCGCTCGATGATGACATCGGTCTTGGTGGTGTAGGGAATCTCGTAGACCTCGATGATGCGCTCTTCGGGAATCCAACGCCAGCGGGAGCGAATCTGGAAGCTACCCAGTCCGGTCTCGACAATCTTTTCCATCTCCTCGCGGCGGTAGATGATCTCGCCGCCGGTCGAGAAGTCGGGCATGGGCATATACTCAAGCAGGTCGCAGTCGGGATCCTGCAGGTAGTGCATGGTGGCGGTGCAGACCTCGTTGAGGTTGAAACCGCAGATGTCGGACGCCATGGCGACGCCGATGCCCTTGTTGGCCGAGACGAGGATATTGGGGAACGTGGTGGGCAGCAGGCGCGGCTCCTTCATGGCGCCGTCGTAGCTGTCGACGAAGTCGACCGGGTCCTTGTCGATGTCCTTAAAGATCTCGGCGCTGATGGGGGAGAGCTTGGCCTCGGTATAACGCGAGGCGGCGTAGCTCAGGTCGCCCGAATAGTACTTGCCAAAGTTGCCCTTCGACTCCACGAAGGGGGCGAGCAGTGCCTCGTTGCCGGTGGCCAGACGCACCATCGTCTCGTAGATCGCGGCGTCGCCGTGCGGATTGAGCTTCATGGTCTGGCCCACGATGTTGGCGCTCTTCTGGCGCTCGCCCTTGAGCAGACCCATCTTGTACATGGTGTAGAGCAGCTTGCGGTGCGAGGGCTTAAAACCGTCGATCTCGGGGAACGCACGCGAGACGTTGACGCTCATGGCGTAGGGCATGTAGTTGACCTCGAGCGTCTGCGTGATCGGCTGGTCGGTGACCTCGGAGTGCAGGCCGATGACGTTCTCGGCGTTGACCTGCTTTTTCTTTGGCTGGTTCTTCGTCTTCTTCTTTGCCACGATTTCCTCTTGAACTTCTTAAGGGCCGTCGTTATCGATTTGCTGCTATTGCAGGTCCAGCTGGTCCAGATATTCCTTGCCGTGCTCGGAGATATGGCGCTTGCGGCCTGCCTCGTCGTTGCCCAGCAACAGATTGAACATGGTCTCCATCTTGGTGACGTCCTCGGGCTCCACCTTGATCAGACGACGCGTCTCGGGGTTCATGGTGGTGAGCCACATCATGTCCGGATCGTTCTCACCAAGACCCTTGGAGCGGTTGATGGAGCACTTTTGGTCGCCAATCTCCTTGAGGATGCCGTTCTTCTCGAGCTCGGTGTAGGCAAAGTAGGTCTTCTCTTTGCAGTTGATCTCGTAGAGCGGCGACTCGGCGATATACACGTAACCCTCGTCGATGAGCGTGGGCACCAGGCGATAGAGCATGGTGAGCACGAGCGTGCGGATGTGGTAACCGTCGACGTCGGCGTCCGTACAGATAATGACTTTGTTCCAGTTGAGGTTGTCCAGGTCAAAGGCGCCGAGGTTCTTAATGCGCTTGTCCTTGATCTCAACGCCGCAGCCCAGCACGCGCATGAGGTCCATGATGATGTCGGACTTAAAGATACGCGGATAATCTTCCTTCAGGCAGTTGAGGATCTTGCCGCGGACGGGCATAACACCCTGGAACTCGGCATCGCGCGAGGTGCGAATGGCGCCTGCTGCCGAGTCGCCCTCTACGATGTAAATCTCGCGACGGCTCTTGTCCTTGGAGCGGCAGTCGATGAACTTCTGCACGCGGTTGGCCATGTCGGTCTTCTGCTGCAGGTTGGTCTTGATGCTTTGACGCGTCTTCTCGGCGTTCTCGCGCGAACGCTTGTTGATGAGCACCTGCTCCATGATCTTGTTGGCGGCGTCTTTGTTCTCGATCAGGTAGGTCGAGAGGCGTTCCTTAAAGAAGGCCGTCATGGCCTGCTGGATAAAGCGGTTATTGATGGCCTTCTTAGTCTGGTTTTCATAGGACGTCTGGGTGGAGAAGCAGTTGGTCACCAGCACCAGACAGTCCTGGACGTCCTGCCACTTAATGCCGCTCTCGTTTTTGTTGTACTTGCCCTGTTGCTTAATGTAAGCATCGATGGCACTGGTCAGAGCGCTGCGGGCGGCCTTCTCGGGCGAGCCGCCATTCTCGAGCCACGATGAGTTGTGGTAGTACTCCTGCATCATGAAGGTGCGCGAGAAGCACATGCACGCGGTAATCTTCACGTTGTAGTCGGGCAGGTCCTCGCGGTCGCGACCTCGACGGTCGGCCTCGATAAAGAAAGGCTCGGTGAGGTAGTCGGTACCGACCTTCTCGAGCACGTAGTCTTCGATGCCCTTGGGATAGCAAAAATCCTCTTCGGAAAACTCGCCATCGTCGCCCTCGATGCGCAGGCGGAAGGTCACGTTGGCGTTGACCACGGCCTGGCGGCGCATGGTCTCGCGATACCAATCGTGGGGGATGCTGATGGAGGTAAAGACCTCAAGATCGGGGCGCCACTTGATGGTGGTGCCGGTGCGGTCCTCGTCGCTGGGCTCAATCTCGAGTGCCTTCTTCTTGGCGCCGACGACCTTGCCCTTCTTAAAGTGTAAGGAGTACTTGTTGCCGTCACGCCAGACGGTGACGTCCATGTACTCGGAAGCGTACTGAGTCGCGCAGGAGCCCAGGCCGTTGGTGCCGAGCGAGAAGTCGTAGTCGCCGCCCTGGTTGTTGTTATACTTGCCGCCAGCGTAGAGTTCGCAAAAGACGAGCTCCCAGTTAAAGCGCTTCTCGGAAGGGTTCCAGTCGAGCGGGCAGCCACGGCCATTGTCCTCTACCTGAATGGAGCCATCGCGAAAGGCGGTAAGGGTGATGAGCTTGCCGTAGCCCTGGCGCGCCTCGTCAACGGCGTTGGACAGGATCTCGAAGGCGGCATGTGCGCAGCCGTCGAGCCCGTCCGAGCCAAAGATGACGGCGGGGCGCAGGCGTACGCGCTCCTCGTCCTTGAGCTGGCGGATACTGTCGTTACCATAGTTTGCGGTGTTTTTTGCCATACTCGCTCTCTCGGTGCTCCTTTGCTGCGTTTAAGTCATATAGATAGTCAAGGTAGCATAGCCCAGCCCTTGGGCGATTCCACCCAACACGAAATCCATCGAACAATCGTTCGGAATTTGGTGGAACAGCGTTTACTCGGACAAATCCGAGTCGGTTCTGTCCGAGTAAGTTTGAAAGCGGTCGAATGCGTCCTGCTGCGTTTGCGGTTGGACGCGTTTGTCAAAAACGCGCCATGCGGATTGTTGGATTGAATCGAACATTGGGACATGCGTCTCGTTTTGTGGGCCGAGGGTATGCGAACTGGGGCCCTTTTGGTCTGAAAGGGGGTCTAACGGGGCGTTATTTGGGCCACGGGTCACTTCGCCGGCGCCGTGTTTCGTCATACGCTCATTGTGGAAGCCGATGCCACGGGGCGACGAAGGCCTCGGGCAACGGATGAGCTGCAAGCGAAAGGAGCGGTGAGGATGATGAAGCCCATGACGAAGAAGCTGCTGTTAGGAATTCCCACCGTGGCGCTTTCGGCTGTGTTGGCGTGTACGCTTGCTGGCTGCGGCGGTAATGCGCCGAGTGGCTCGGGCGGGAGCGCACCTGTGCAGGAGAAGTCCAAGAAGGCCAAGGCCTATGATTCGCAGACGGTCGAGGTAGCAGGCATTACCTATGAGTCTGTGGCTCACGGTACGTTCTATCGCGGCGATGCCAAGCTGCAGGACGGCTTTTACCTGCACATCAAGATCACCAACAACAACACAAAGAACAGGACGTTCAGTTCCTTTAACGTGCATGCTGCCCAGGGTGATCTTGAGGCAGGCGACCCGTTGTTTACTTCCGGCAAGGCGGCCGTGCTCGACTACGTTGCAAGCGAGGCTCCCGATGAGCTGCACGAGGGCATCGACCTTTCCGAGAGGCCAGATATCGGCCCGGGCGAGACCGTTGAGTACGTGTATTTCTGGGCGCCCAAGACGGCGTACTACGGGCCCATCACTGTCGAGTTCGTAGACGCTTATGCCCCCGCCAAGAATCATGAGGCCATGCACTTTGACACCACGGGATGCGAGACCAAGGAGTTCAAGGCGGCCGGCGGTGTGGCCGATTCTGGTGACGCGGCCAATATGACCGGCATCGATTGCGCATCGTACAGTATCGAGGCCGCCGATGGGTACACGCTGGATTCGTCCAACGAAGAGCACGAAAAGGCAGACTTCTTCCACGACGAGACTGGAGGACGCCTGAACATCAGCATCTTCCCGCGCTCGCCGGAGGAAGAGGTTGCAAGCCTAGAGCAGATCTACGAAGGCAAGGAGACAACAACCGACCAGGTCGAGTACAACGGCATAACGTGGCTGCGCTTTACCGGTCCCGACAACGGCCATACACTGTTTGCGACGGCTCCCGCAACGGGTGAAACCGTCCGCGTGTCGATCGGCTGGAAGATCGACTGGGATGCTGCCGTGCCCATGATGGAGGCGCTGAAGCTCAAGTAACGCCGCGAGTCTCACGTCAGGCGACTCAGGGCTGGCTCCGAGTTATCAGGGCCAGCCCTTTTGGTGTTCGATGAGCCGAGTCGGCGTCTCTCGCAAAGGTAACTGGGAGCTAGCGAGGCGTATCCGAATTGACCTCATCGGCGGTGTCGTTTTCGAGCGCCGTGCGGCGGGCGCTGTAGGCGACAAGGCCGGCACCAGCTGCGGCGAGTGCTGCTGCGGCTGCCGTAAGGGGAGCGTTGACATCGCCCGTGCCCGCAAGCGCGCCCGCTTTTCCGGAGCGCTTGTTAGTGCCGTGGTCCTTGCCACTGCTGGAGCTGCTTCCGCCGGAGCCGCCGCCCTTGTCAGTACCGCCGCCACTCGTGCCGCCATCGCCGTCGACCGTCATCGGGGCGTCGTGAAGTTCCGTCGTATCCGCGTTGTCGCATACGCCGACCTGAACTTCTGAGCGTTCGCATGCCGCGTCGGGCACATGAAGCTCGTGCAGCACGGCACCCAGCGCCGAGTTTGCGCCCGGTCGAATTTCCTCGAGCGTTACGGGATCGAGCGCCACCAGATTACGCGCCTTCGCATATAGCGTTACGCGTTTGCCCACCTCGTCGCTCCAACTCTCGGGGATGGCGAAGCTCATGCGGAACTGTGCCGTGCAACCCGGTGCCAGCACGGCGTTGCCACTGTCGGCTACCAGCGGGTGCGTTGCAAAACGTGCGCCCAGCGTCTCGAGCGCGTACTTCACGTATGCCGTATCGTTGGCCGAAGCGTCCTCGGCAAGCTCTGGATCGTAGATCGATGCCATGCGTGCGTTCACTCCGAACCCGATGGATGCGCTGGAGAACGGCTGACTGGAGCCCTCTCGGTACAGATCGATCGTGCCGGCGGTCAGTAAGGTGTTGCCGTCGTTTCGCACCGTGACCATGAAGGATTCGCCTGCTGCTCCGGGCACCACCGCGCCCGAGGTAGCGACTGCGCCCGTCGGAGTGGCACACGCCACCAAGGGCACTTCGATGCCGTGTAGTTCTGCCTCGCTCTTCTCCGCGCTCACAATGTGCGTTGCGAGCGCGGAGAGCATGCTCCCCGACGTCAAAAATGTCGTTATCTGATCGACGGGATGGTCCAGCTCGCACATCACGAACGGCTCCGTGAACAGATCGCCTGCCAAGGTGCTGGCGAAGATGCGGAAGTGCTTGCCCATCACTGCTACCGGGTTGCCTTCTTCGTCGTAGGTTTGTCCCACCTTGCCATCGGTGTTCTCTACATAGAGCACGCACCTGCCGTTGTTGCTTACGCTGAACGATGCCGGGCCGCAGCCTGCGGCACCCACGGGCTGCGTTGCAAATACCGGTGCGCCTCGCGTCCAAGTAATATGCTGCAGTTGCTCGTTGACGGTAGCCAAAAAGCCCGTGTGCTGCGGCCACGGCACCGCGTGGGGTACTGTGGCATCTGGCGACATAACGCCCCAGCCCGCAATGGACTGGCCGATCACGGCGTACGATGCACAGCCACAACCGCCTGCGGTCTCGTATGCAACGGGCACCACCATTTTGCCGTTGATATTCTCGGGCGCGCCGAGCTCGATGCTCGACGGTGCCTGCGGAAAGCGGAGAACTTGGCGGAACGTCAAGCTGTCGCCTGAAACGTCCGACCACAGGGTAAAGCACTCCAGCGCAACCTCGGCCTCGCTGCCGAGCGCCTTTTCTGTGGTGGTTCCGCGGCGGTGGAGGTAGGCGCCCGACAGGCGCCCGTTGACAAGTGTCTTGCCCACCGTGATGCGTGGGCACTGCAGGCAATGGTAGCCATCCTCCTGAAGGCGGCCGCGCGAGATGCTGCGCCACGACGTGTGCGATACCACGCGAACTCCGTCGTTGCTTATGCGCAGGCGCACAACGGACAGTATGCCGGCTGTGCTTGCTATATCGAAAAGGGTGTCGTCGCCGGCGGGGCGCTCGCCCGAGACCAGCAGCACGTAGGCGTCCTGGTTTCCTCTTCCGTCCGTATATTCCACTACGTCGAAGTCGTAATCGTATATGCTGTCGCGCTCCACGTCGCCCTCGCCAAACCCAAGGGGAAAGTCCACAGGCGTGGGAGCGGACCACGTTCCGTTTGCCTTTGTGTGTACCACCAGGCGCGAGCGACCATTGTCGCCGTAGCGCACCGAGGCGATACGGAACAGGCATTCTACGCCGGCAATCATTGCCAGCTTCATGTGGGCTTCGCTGAGCACGCCAGCAAACAGCACGTTGTCGCTCGAGGGCTTGATGCCGCCACGCTCGTCCTCCGACACGCCGGAAGAATCGGCGTTCGGGTCGGCAACGGTGTTCGTTGCCTGACCGATGTAGGTGTACTCATACATCGGCACGGCGTTTTCGTCGTTCTCTATCAGTGCATGGACGAAATGCTCGATCTGTCCCGTGTCGTCGCTTTCTGCATCCGCCTCGAGCTCAATGCGCGTGACCGCTTGATCCCAATCGCGCACGACAGGCGCGGTGTTTACGGCAGTGGCCTTAACCTCGGCGCGTGCGAGCAGTTCGGCGTTGGTGACGATGGTGGCCGATGCGATAAATTGCGGCACACCACACGCCTCGGCGTTGCCGGCCGAGCCGAAGCAGGCATCCAGCGTATAAGGCGTATCTCCATCCAATGCGAGCTCAGAGCGCTGGAGCACATACTGGTCGCCATTGTTCACCGACATATTCCACGAATCGATGAGTGTGGGCCACGACCCCGACCAAGCCTTGTTGGTCCACTTGAACATTACGAACTGGAGTATTACATCGACATCGACGTCTGCACCTACACGCAGTCGCGGAAGCTGGTGTCCATTTGCCTTTTCGTACCCAATGAACAGCGTGAGGGATGCGGCGCCGCGCACGGCAGACGAAGCGACGCCTGCAACGCCGGCGCCAAAGGTGACGGCAAGCCCGATCTGGATGGTGAACGAGCCCGACGTGTTTGAATAGTCGAGCGAAATGTTTTTAAAAAACGCCGCGCCGCTGCCGTGCGTGTGGGCACCCACGGCGAGCGCCAGTTTTGCCAGCACCCAGGGGTTGACGTTTAGGAAAAATGGCACCGGTCCTAGGGTAAACTGCTCGGTCCAATTGAGGTCGGTTCTTACCTGGAAGAGGGCCTTAATATTGCCGTATGCGGGGTCGTTGTTGTTGCCCCAGGTTTTGCCCACCCAATCGTAGGCGAGCGAGCCGTACAGCTGTGTGGCGATATCCATCGTGAACAGCGGCGTGCAATGGTGGCGAAGGAGCTTGGTGTTTCTTGGATCGGTGCCCGAACCGGCACTCATCCTCTTGTACTGATTCCACTTCCCCTCCATCTCGTCGAGGTAGCGGTTTGCCTGCTTGGCGCCCGACTCGCGCGGCGATTTCTTCCAGTATTCCGGATCAGGGTTGCCCGAATCGTTCATATAGCTAGCTGGTTTGTACCCTCCGCCAAACAGCACGTATCCAGCAAACGAGAAATCGAACAGAATGGGAAATGTGGGCATCCAGCACGTGAACTTATTGCCGCCGATACCGGGAAACGCCGCGGGGAAATCAAACGGAGTGATCTCTTGGTCCATGGTGGTGGGAATGATGGTGGTCGAGCCCGATTCCGCCTTTGCGGCCGGCGCGGTGACAACGGCCATAGGGGATGAGAGCGTGTAGGTTTTGCCCTGGTAGTCGAGCATAAAGCGCAGCTTGCACCCTTCCTCCAGAAGGCCCGAAGCTGCATCGAGGAACGTGTCTTCGAGCGTGAACGTCGCCAGATTATCCGCGCCCGATGCGCTGGCCTTGATCTGGCCGATCTGCGTGACGGTTTCGGTTGAGCTGCCCGCAGAGGGCATCACTTTATTGATATGCAACGTTGCCTGCCCGCCCTGCGGCAGATGAGCCTGCACGGTAAAAGCGTGCGTGTCGGGCTGGTCGTTTGCCGTGTCGTCCTTCGGCAGTGCCATAAACGTGGCTTCAGCGTACTGGATGTCCCATTCGTCGAACGTGAGCTGTCGAAAGTACGGCTCGCCATCGGAGAGCGGACGTGTGGGTGCGGTAATAGCGGTGCCGCCCTGGATACGCGCAAGGGGAATCTCGACATCACGGTAGCCCGCCATGCTAATGGAGATGCCGCCGTTAAAGTCGTACGCGTCGAGAAGCGTTGCCTCGTCCACGTAGCCTTCTGAAAGAGGGGCGACCTCAAAGATGGCCGTGCCTTCGTCATCGGTCGTGGCGGTGAGCTGCTTGCCTGCGGCATAGCGCGATATGAGCGTGACCTGGGCACCCGTGATGGGCGTATTCTTGTTGGCGACGTCGACCACGACCACACCGAACATGGTGCGCGAGAGAACGAGCACCCTGAAGGGGTCTTTTTCGTCGGCATGGGCTTCGGTGGGTGCGAACGGCAATATGAAGGCGTTTGCGCTTCCCGGCACGCGCGGCATCATAATGCTCGCTAACGAGGACGCTCCGGCGACAAGTAACGAACGGCGATCAAGCATCTTGGGCTCCCATCCCGCAAGTATCGGTGGAAATAATCCAATTTTGCGAGAAGGCGCCCCGTGGCGGTAGTGCCGTTCAAGGGTCAAAATGTCCAAATTGATCGAGCGAAGCGCCGGGTTCCGGAACGCGTTCGATGCGCTTGGTAGTCCGGTCGCTAACGTAAC
>USGN01000022.1 GCA_900554255.1 uncultured Collinsella sp.
CGCGTCGCAACGGAAGTATGCGGGATCGTCGGTCCCGAGGCGCCTGCCCAATAAAATGTTTGGCTGCAAAACGGATTATAAGCTCGGTGGGCTTTTAAAAAGCGCTGTTCATGCGCGGGAGTGCTTGTCTTGCCGTGCGTATAATAGGGCAGGTAACGCCAAATAACGAGGCTCTGAGGGGATGCCATGTCTCAAGAAACCATCCGCGCGGCCGAGCGTGCCGCGGGACAGGTGAACGCCATGTCGACGTATGATCCGGACTCCGACCAGCTGCATGAGGAATGCGGCATTTTTGGTGTGTGGGCACCCGATCGCGATGTGGCCCGACTGACGTACTTTGGTCTGCGCGCGCTGCAGCATCGCGGCCAGGAATCGGCGGGAATCGCCGTGGGTGATGGCGGCACGGTTATGGTCCGCAAGGATCTGGGCCTGCTCGACCGCGTGTTCTCCAACGCCGACCTGTCGACACTCTCCGGCCAACTGGCCGTGGGCCACGTGCGCTATGGCACCGCCGGTGCCAAGAGCTGGGAAGCCTCGCAGCCGCATCTTTCTACCATCAACAGCGTCATTATCGCGCTTGCTCACAACGGCACTCTGGTCAACACCGACGAGCTGCGCCGCCAGCTGATCGAGCTGGGCGTGCCGTTTCTCTCCAATTCGGATTCCGAGGTCGCGACCAAGCTTATCGGCTACTTTACCCAGCGTACGGGTCATCTGCGTGAGGGCATTCGCAAGACCATGGAGCTCGTGCGCGGCGGCTACGCCATGACGCTCATCAACGAGCAGGCGCTCTACGCATTCCGCGATCCGCACGGCATTCGCCCGCTCGTGCTGGGCAAGCTGGTGGACGAGGGTCTGGACCAGGCCGATGCCGCATCCGTTTCGCAGCTGCCCTCGCAAGACGGCGCCGCGACGGTCGACCCCGCCGTCCATGTCACGCGCGCCGGCGGCTGGGTCGTTGCTTCCGAGACCTGCGCACTCGACATCGTGGGCGCCGAGTACGTCCGTGACGTCCGTCCCGGCGAGATCTTGCGCATCAGCGCCGAGGGTCTGGTATCCGAGCAGGGCGTGCCTGCAGCCGAAGAGCCCGCCAACTGCATCTTTGAGCAGGTCTACTTCGCCCGTCCCGACTCCATCATGAACGGCAAGAGTGTCTACGCTTGCCGTTATGACATGGGTCGTCAGCTGGCACATGAGGAGCCCGTCGAGGCCGACCTGGTCATCGGCGTGCCCGACTCCGGCCTGCCGCCCGCGGAGGGGTATTCGCACGAGAGCGGTATTCCCTTTGGCGAGGGCCTCATCAAGAACCGTTACGTGGGCCGTACGTTTATCGAGCCTACGCAGGAGTTGCGCGCCATGGGCGTGCGCATGAAGCTTAACCCGCTGCGCGACAACATCGAGGGCAAGCGCCTCGTCGTGATCGACGACTCCATCGTGCGTGGCACCACTATGGTGCAGCTCGTCAAGATGCTGCGCAACGCCGGCGCCAAGGAGATTCATATCCGCATCAACTCGCCCGAGGTCATCTGGCCGTGCTTCTACGGTATCGATACCGACGTGCAGTCGCAGCTTATCAGCGCCAACAAGACGGTCGACGAGATTTGCGAGTATATCGGCGCCGATTCGCTGGCCTTCCTTTCGGTCGAGGGCCTGCTTAAGGTCATGCCCAAGGGCGGTTACTGCGATGCGTGCTTTACCGGCCGCTACCCCGTGGCGATTCCCGAGAGCTTTGGCCGCGATAAGTTTATGGAGGGCTTTAAGCCCCGCAACCTGGATAAGCCGCTGCACTTTGACGACGACGCCGTGGTCGAGAAATACGACGACCGCAGCTGGGAAGAGGAGCACGGCGAGGCCTAAAACCTGCCATGTGGGGACAGGTTTATTTTGGTAGGTTTTACCTGCTGTTTCGTTGATATGACGGCGCGTGCTGTTATGGCGCGCGCCGAAATGAACGCAACTATGAGCACCGTTTGGCGCCCGCGCGGCGGACGGTAGTGGGAGAGGAAGGCTCAGATGAGCGACAGCAAGCATGTGACATATGAGGATGCCGGCGTCGATACCGCCGAGGGCGGCCGCGCCGTTGACGCTATTAAGCAGATGGTTAAGGACACCAACCGTCCCGAGGTCATCGGCGGTATCGGTGGCTTCGGTGGCCTGTTCTCGGCCGCCGCGCTTAAGGATATGGAAGACCCGATTCTGATTAGCGGTACCGACGGCGTGGGCACCAAGCTCGTGCTCGCCCAGATTATGGACCGTCACGAGACGGTGGGCCAGGACCTGGTTGCTATGTGCGTCAACGACATTTTGGCTTCGGGCGCCGAGCCGCTGTTCTTCCTGGATTACGTTGCCATCGGTCACATTGAGGCCGAGCACATGGCAAAGATCATCAAGGGCGTGGCCGATGGCTGTAAGCTCGCGGGCTGCGCGCTCGTGGGCGGTGAGATGGCCGAGCACCCCGGCGTCATGGCTCCGGCCGACTACGACCTTGCCGGCTTTACCGTGGGCGTCGTCGACCGTCCCAAGATGCTCGACCCCGCAAACGTCCGCCCGGGCGATGTGATCCTGGGCCTGCCTTCCACTGGCGTGCACTCCAACGGCTACTCGCTCGTGCGCAAGGTCATCGGCGTCGACGGCATTAAGCCGGGCACGCCCGAGGCCGCCGCTAAGGCGGAGGAGCTGAGCCGTCCGCTCGAGGAGCTCGGCGGTGCTTCGCTGGCCGACGCCCTGCTGGCTCCCACGCGCATTTATGTGAAGCCGATTCTGGAGCTGCTCCACGGTGGCGCCAACGTTCATGCCATTGCCCATATCACCGGCGGCGGTATTACCGAGAACCTCAACCGCGCGCTTGCCGACGACGTCGACGCCGTGGTCACCCGCAACGGTGCCGAGATGGGCTGGGATGTTCCGCCCGTCATCACCTACGTGTCGCGTCAGGCCGAGCTCGCGCCCAATGAGGCATGCAAGACCTTCAACATGGGCGTCGGCCTGTGCCTGATTGTCGCCCCCGAGGACGAGGCTGCCGTGACCGAGGCCCTGGTCGCGCTGGGCGAGAAGCCGTTCCGCGTGGGCGAGTGCGTCGAGGGCTCCGGTAAGGTCGTGTACTCCGATGAGCGCTAACGAGCAGATGGCTGCCGCCGAGGGCCTGGGCTTTGTGCCCTACACCCGTCCGACCGGCACCGATACGGCCGAGCCGCTCAAGATCGGTGTGCTCATCAGCGGTTCGGGTACCAATCTGCAGGCGCTGATCGATCTGATCGCTGCCGGCAAACTCAACGCTTCGATTGAACTTGTGGTGTCGAGCCGTCCTTCGGCTAAGGGTTTGCAGCGCGCTGAGCGCGCGGGCATCCAGACGCTTACGCTGTCCAAGGATGTCTATGCCGACCCCATCGCCGCCGACGAGATCATCGCGCACGAGCTGCTCGAGCGCGGCTGCGAATATGTGGTCATGGCCGGTTACATGCGCATGGTGCACACGCCGCTGCTGGCGGCGTTTCCCAACCGCGTGGTCAACTTGCATCCGGCACTGCTGCCGAGCTTTAACGGCGCGCATGCGATCGACGATGCCTTTGCGCGCGGCGTCAAGGTAACCGGTGTGACCGTGCACTTTGCCAACGAGATCTACGACAACGGCCCCATCATCGCCCAGCGCGCGCTGGCTGTTGAGGAGGGCTGGGACGTCGACACGCTCGAGGAGCACATCCACGCGATCGAGCATGTGCTGTATCCCGAGGTCGTGCAAATGCTCGCCGACGGCCGCGTCCACGTGCTTGAGAGCGGCAAGGTCGCAATTGACGCGCCTCGCGGCTAGCGGCGCACAGTACAATTTAGCCGAGTAGTCAGGGTGGTCATTGGCGCCAAGGCGCACGTGGCCACCCTTTGTTTTGGGTAGTCATCGGGGATGGTCTTTAACGACTAGTCATTCAAGAACGCCTCCGATGACTAGGTGAGAGAGGTGAGCGCATGGTGGATAGCGAAGCGCTGTTTACGCCTGAGCTGGTGTTTTTTGATTGGGAGTGTGCGACGCCGGATGAGATGTTCGCGCGGCTTGAGGGCGAGCTTGCACCACGTGGCTACATTGCATCCGGTTGGCTCGACGCCGTTCGCACGCGCGAGGATGCCTATCCCACGGGTCTTGCCATGCCGGCGGCAAACATTGCCATTCCGCATACCGATCCGGGGTTTGTGGCCAAGCCCTATATCGCGGTGGTGAAGCCCGCCGCGCCCGTGACATTTAACGCTATGGCCGGCATGGGCGCTCCGGTGCCGGCGCAGATCGTTATCAATCTGGGCATCGCCGAGCCGGGCGGCCAGGTCGAGGCCCTGCAGGCGCTCATGAACATCTTTATGGACGCCGATGCCGCAGCCGACGTGCTCGGCCAGACCACGCCCCAGGGCATGGTCGACGCCATCCGCCGCCACTTCTAAGATGGGGCTGAGTCGGCACTTGGGGACTGTCCCTAACTGCCGGCTGCCAGATCTGTCCCCTTTGCACCAAAATGGTGCAGATTAACCTGTCCCCCATGCACCAGGTGTGCCGCGGGGGCTGCGTTGTGACACAATGGCGTTTGTTCGATTCGTTATGCGAAAGGCCAACTATGGCAAATAAGAAAAAGAACCCCGAGGTCGCGCCGACGCCCGAGCAACGGTCCCGCGCCGCCTCCAGCTCTCGCAAGAAGCAGCGCAAGACGTACGTGTCTAAGACCGTCAAGATTGTCCTGGTGGTTATTGGCGTGCTGGCAATGCTACTTTCCGTCTCGGCGATGGCGTGCTCCGGCCTTATGTCGCAGGCCGAGGATACCTCGGGCTACAAGCTGACCGGCGGTGTTGCTGCTACTATCAACGGCACCAACCTCACCGAGGACACCGTGACCAAGCAGATCATGAGCATGCGCACGTCCTACGGCTACACCAAGGACAAGGACTGGGCACAGTACCTGGTCGACAATGACCTCACACCCAAGAAGTACCGCAAGCAGCTCATCGACTCCTACACGCAGCAGATTCTGCTTCAACAGGCACAGAAGGAGAACGGCGTGACGGTGTCGGACGAGGAGGTCGAGAAGGCTTGGAAGGACGCGTGCAAGAGCGCGGGCGGAGCCAAGGCCTTTAAGAAGACCCTCAAGACCTACGGCTATACCGAGGACACCTACAAGGACTCGCTCAAGGAGAGTCTGGCGCAACAGAAACTCAAGGATGCCGTCGCGCCCACGAGCAAGCCCAAGGACAGCGAGATTGTCGATTACATCAACGAAAATCTGTCCAGCTACAACGACGCCCGCCGCTCGTCGAACATCCTGATCAAGGTTGATTCCGACGCTTCCGACGAGGACAAGGCTGCCGCCAAGGCCAAGGCGCAGGAGTGCCTGGACAAGATCAACTCCGGTGAGCTGAGCTTTGAGGACGCCGTTGAGCAGTACTCCGAGGACACCGGTTCCAAGGAGAAGAAGGGCGATGTGGGCTGGGATAAGCTCACCACCTTTGTCGACAGCTACCAGACGGCGCTCGAGGGACTCAACAAGGGCGACGTGAGCGACGTGGTCGAGTCGACCTATGGCTACCACATCATCAAGTGCACCGACTACTTCCATGTCGATAATCAGGTTGATGACATCAACCAGGTGCCCAAGGACATCAAAAAGTACGTCTCCAACGTGGTGAAGACGCAAGCGGCCAGCACCGCGTACAGCGAGTGGCTGGAGCAGTACAAGAAGGATGCCGACATCACCGTCAACCCCATGCCCAAAGACGTACCCTATAACGTGAGTCTGAAGGGTGTCACCAAGAGTTCGACCGACGATTCGTCGACGACTGAGTAATCATGGGGCGGTGCTCGCGCGAGTGCCGCCCACACTATTGAGGAGGATTTGCAGATGACCAACGAAGAGCTGCAGAAGGAAATGATTGCGGCCATGAAGGCCAAGGACAAGGTTCGCCTGTCCATCATTCGCCAGGTTAAGGCCGAGGTGAAGAATATCGAGGTCAATGAGCGCCGCGATGTGACCGAGGAAGACGTCAACAGCATGATCAAGCGTCTGATTAAGCAGACGAGCGAGACGCTGGAGATGTCCATTAAGGCCGGTACCGACCAGGAGCGTACCGACAACCTGACCGAGCAGGTCAAGATTCTGGAGAGCCTGCTGCCCGCGCAGGTTTCGGGCGAGGAGCTCGAGGCCCTGATCGAGCAGGTTATCGCCGAGCTGGGCGCCACGTCCAAGAAGCAGATGGGCCAGGTTATGGGCGCACTCGGCAAGGCCACCGGTGGCAACTTCGATAAGCCGGCCGCAGCAAAGATCGTCGGAGCCCGCCTCGCGTAGGGGCCGAGTGGCACACAGTTGAGGCTGAGGGGGCGTGGCCGTCATGGTCGCGCCCCTTTTTGCTGGGCTGGGCACTCATTGGGGACAGGCTTAAATGAGTGCCCAATGAGCAGGTACTCATTTAAGTCTGTCCCCAATGACTAGGTGGAAGGTTGCGGGTTCTTTACGGGAATGTAGTGTGGGCTGCGGAAACGTGATTCTTTCCGTACAATAGTTCAACTCGTGTAAACGCAGGGAAGGGACATTCATGGCAGACATGATCGAGATCAAGCATCTCAACAAGTACTTTGGCGACCTGCATGTGCTCAAAGATATCAACCTCACCGTCAAACGCGGCGAGAAGCTCGTAATGATCGGGCCTTCCGGCTCGGGTAAGTCGACGCTCATCCGTTGCGTCGATTATCTGGAGGAGCCCACGTCGGGCGAGGTTGTCATCGACGGTACGCCGCTCACCAAAAAGAATCACCTGGAGATGGCTCGCAAGTATAGTTCCATGGTGTTTCAGCAGTTCAACCTGTATCCCAACATGACGGTGCTGGGCAACCTGACGCTCGCGCCCATCAAGCTGCAAAAGAAGAGCAAGGAGGAGGCGACCGAGATCGCCATCGCTGCGCTCAAGCGCGTCGGCATGGCACATAAGGCCGGCGAGTATCCGCAGAATCTCTCGGGCGGTCAGCAGCAGCGCATCGCCATCGCCCGTGCCCTGTGCACCAAGCAACCCATCATCCTGTTTGACGAGCCGACCTCGGCGCTCGACCCCGAGATGGTCCAGGAGGTTCTGGACGTTATGATTGAGCTCGCGCAGGAGGACATCACCATGATCTGCGTGACGCACGAGATGGGCTTTGCGCGCCAGGTGGCCGACCGCGTCATCTTTATGGAGGACGGTCGCATTCTGGAGGAGGGCACGCCCGAGCACTTCTTCGATAATCCCGAGAACCCGCGCTGCCGCGAGTTCCTGTCCAAGATTCTGCACTAGGCGCGGTGATGGACATGACGGATATGACGAGGGCGGCCGTGTCGCGCCGTCACTTTTTGCAGCTGGCTGGCGCCGGCATGCTCGCGCTGACGGGGACCGCGCTTACCGGTTGCGGCAACTCCACCAGCGGCGAGGGCTCCGACAAGGGGTCCAAGCTTGCGGCCATCAAGTCGCGTGGCCATCTGAACGCCGGCGTTAAGAAGGACGTTCCCGGCTACGGCTATTACGACACCGCCAAGGGTCGCTTTGAGGGCATGGAAGTCGATTTGTGCTACCAGATCGCCGCTGCCGTCTTTGGCGTGAGCTACAAGGAGGCCCGTGCCCAGGAGCTTGTCGAGTTTACCGACGTAACGCCCAAGACGCGCGGCCCGCTGATCGATAACGGCCAACTCGACGTGGTCGCGGCGACCTACACCATCACCGACGAGCGCAAGAAGAGCTGGGATTTCTCGACGCCGTACCGCACCGACTACGTGGGACTCATGGTCAAGAAGCGTTCGGGCTTTACCTCGATTGAGGATCTGGACGGCAAGGTCATTGGCGTGAGCCAGGGCGCTACCACGCAGAGCCTGATCGAGCAGATGATCAAGGACAACGGCTTCAGCTGTAAGCCCGAGTTTAGGGCCTTTAGCGGCTACCCCATCATCAAGAGCTCGCTCGATGCCGGCAATATCGACGTCTTTGCCATGGACCGCTCCACGCTGGCCGGTTACATGAACGAGACCGTTGAGCTGTTGCAGCCCGAGGTCAAGTTTGGCGAGCAGGGCTACGGCGTGGCGACCAAGAAGGGCTGCGACCTTTCGGCCGTGGTCGACCAGGTGATTTGCGATCGCCTGGCCGACGGCTGGCTCGACCAAGAGGTCAAGACCTGGGGTCTTGTATAGGCGCATCGTCCAAGGAAGGAATCAAATGCTCGAAGGATTATTTGACGCCGACCGCTGGTCGACGACATTTCAAAACATGGGGCCCTTCTGGGAGGGCTTTGGCGTGACACTGCAGGTGGTCGTTGCCGGTCTGCTGCTGTCGCTGGTGCTGGGCACGCTGCTGGGCGTGTTCTCTACCACTCGTTCGCGCGTGCTGCGCGCCATAAGCCGCGTGTACGTGGAGTTTTACCAGAACACCCCGTTGCCCGTGCAGGTGCTCTTTATGTACATGGCCGGTCCGCAGTTTTTGCAGGCCATAACTGGTGCCGATCAGCCGGTGCGTATCGCGCCGTTCATGCTGGGCTTCTTGGGCGTGGGCCTGTATCACGCTGCCTACATTTCGGAGGTCATCCGCACTGGTATCGAGGCGGTTCCGCGCGGTCAGATGGAGGCGGCCCAGAGCCAGGGCTTCACCCGTGCGCAGGCCTACTGGTACATCGTGCTGCCCCAGACATTCAAGATCATTCTGCCGCCGCTGTGTAACCAGGCGCTCAACCTGGTCAAGAACACGTCGGTGCTGGCGCTTGTGGCCGGCGGCGACCTTATGTACCGTTCCGACAACTTTGTGAGTCTGTACGGTTACCTGCAGGGATACATCGTCTGCTGCCTTATGTACTTCATCATCTGCTTTCCGCTCGCCATGCTGGTGCAGTGGCTCGAGCGCCGCTCCAAGGAGCGTCCGCGCGGCGTGAGCCTGGCCGAGCTGGGGCTCGACAACGTAGAGGAGGCCTAGCGCATGGAAATCTTCAACGCGACCAACCTGCTCTACATTTGGGGCGGCTTTGTTAAGACGATCGAGATCTCGGCGCTGTCGATCTTTTTCTCGCTCATCTTTGGCACGGTGCTGGCGCTCGTTAAAAGTTATGCGCCCCGTCCATTCCGTATTTTGGTGAGCGCCTATATCGAGCTGTTCCGTTGCACGCCAAACCTGCTGTGGATCCTGTTTATCTACTTTACGGTGCAGGGTTTGGACATTGTGATTTCGACCATCGCCTTTACGCTGTTTACCAGCGCTGTTATGGCCGAGATTGTGCGCGGAGGCCTCAACTCGATTCCGCGTGGCCAGTTTGAGGCGGCGCAGAGCCAGGGCTTTGGCTTCTTTGCCACCATGCGCTACATCATTCTGCCGCAGACGTTTAAGACGATCATTCCGGCGCTGTTTAGCCAGTGCACGACCGTCATCAAGGACAGCTCGTATCTTTCGGGCATTAACGTGGCCGAGCTCATGTACACGGCAAACGTCGTGATGGCCCACGCGATCGATCTGTCGCAGGTGCTTATGCTCTACGGCCTGGTGTTTGCGATGTACTTTGTGCTCAACTTTGGTATCTCGCTGCTGGTCCGAGCGTATCAACGTCGTATCGTGGCAGCGTAGAATGTGACAAAGGGACTGTCCCTTTGTCACATAGAGAAAGGAATCGCGATGAGCGATCTGGAGAATAAGAAGAATCCTGTGGTCATTACCATCGCGCGCGACTTTGGCGCCGAGGGCCACGAGATTGGTCGTATCCTCGCCGATGAGTTGGGGATTCCGCTGTACGATAACGAGCTGCTGGTGCGCGCGTCGCTGCGCGCGGGCGAGTCGCTCGACAAGATGGCTGCCTACGACGAGCGCCTGGCCGTGGAGAATATGGCGTTTCTGCCCGACCGCTACGATGCACGTTCGTACTCGGACAAGTTGTTCCAAAAGATGAGCCAGGTGATTTTGGATCTGGGCGAGACCGAGAGCTGCATTATCGAAGGCCGTCTGTCCGATTACCTGCTGCGTAACAATCCCAACCACATTGCCGTGTTGGTGACCGCACCCTTTGAGGACCGCGTCGAGATCGTGCGCAAGAAGCGCGGCCTTAACAAAAAGAAGGGCGCCAAGCTGGTCAAGCAACAGCAGAAGGCGCGCGAGGCGTTCTATAAGCGCTACAGTGCCGGAAAGTGGAAGATGACGAGCGGTAAAGACATCGTCGTCAACCGCGCCAAGCTGGGCCGCGAGGGTTGCAAAGACGTTATTGCCGCAGCCTACCGCTACAAGGTGGCGCAGCTCGAAGACTAACCGACCAAAACCATCACAAAGGTGCCTGTCCCCATCGTGGTGGTTTGGGCGGCCGGCATAGAAAAAGTCCCCGCCGGGCGTGTGCTCGACGGGGACTTTGCCGTTTGGTGGCTAGCTCTGTAGGTGATTACTCGCCCAGCAGGCTCTTGGTGATCGAAGCGGCGGCCTTCTTGCCGGCGCCCATCGCCAGAATGACCGTAGCGGCACCGGTGACGATGTCGCCGCCAGCCCAGATGCGGGGATCGGTGGTCTGGCCGGTCTCCTCGTCGGCGACGATGTAGCCCCACTTGTTGAGCTCCATCTTGCCGCCGATCTTCTTTGCGAAGGGGTTGGCGTTGGTGCCGATAGCCGAGATTGCGACGTCGCAGGGGATCTCCTCGATGGCGCCCTCGATGGGCACCGGGCGACGACGGCCGGACTCGTCGGGCTCGCCGAGCTCCATCTTCTGGACCTTGACGGCGCACACGGAGCCGTCCTCGCCAGCGACAAACTCGAGCGGGGAGACGAGCGGCAGAACCTCGACGCCCTCGGCCTTGGCGTGGTGCAGCTCGGCACGACGGCAAGGCATCTCATCCTCGGTACGACGGTAGGCGATGATGGCGTGCTCGGCGCCCAGGCGCTTGGCGGTACGGACGGCGTCCATAGCCACGTTGCCGCCACCAAAGACGACGACGTTCTTGCCGTGCTTGGTGGGGGTGTCGTACTCGGGGAACTTGTTGGCCTTCATCAGGTTCACGCGGGTGAGGTACTCGTTCGCGAAGAAGACGTTGGGCAGGTTCTCGCCGGGGACGTTGAGGAACTTGGGCAGGCCAGCGCCGGTCGCCACGTAGATGGCGTCGAAGCCCTGCTCGAACAGCTCCTCGGCCGTGGCCATGTTGCCCACGACGGAGTTGTACTCAAACTTGACGCCCATGTCCTCCAGGCCGTCAATCTCGCGCTTGACGACCGCCTTGGGCAGACGGAACTCGGGGATGCCGTAGACCAGCACGCCGCCGCCGGTGAAGAATGCCTCGAAGACGGTGACGTCAAAGCCGTTGCGGGCGAGCTCGCCGGCGCAGGTGATGCCGGAC
>USGN01000023.1 GCA_900554255.1 uncultured Collinsella sp.
TGTAGCCCTCGCGGGTCGGGGCCAGGGGCTGGCGGGCGACGCCGTCGCCGTCGGTAACGCCCTGGAGGGCGTCACTGCCGTCGAAGAACGTGCCGCCGTTGGCGACGTAGAGGACGTCGATGGAGTTGTCCTTCTCAACGGCACTCCACTGAGCGAACAGGGTGGCGTGGTCGCCGCCGCCGACCAGCGGCTTGCTGAAGTCGACCGGGTCGTTACCGTCGCGGTCGTAGGTCCAGCCGGCGAAGGTGTAGCCCTCGCGGGTCGGGGCCAGGGGCTGGCGGGCGACGCCGTCGCCGTCGGTCACGCCCTGGAGCGTCTCGTTGCCATCTGCGAACACACCGCCGTTGGCGACGTAGAGAACATCCTTCTCATTGTTAGCAAGCTCTGCCCACTGAGCGAAGAACGTAACGTGCTGACCGCCACCCGGGATGGGCTTGGTGAAGTCGACAGGCTCGGTGCCAGCAGCATCGTAAGTCCAACCAGTAAAGGTGTAGCCCTCGCGGGTCGGGGCCAGGGGCTGGCGGGCGACGCCGTCGCTGTCAGTGACACCCTCCATGGTCTCATTGCCATCGGCAAAAGCGCCACCATTGGCAACATAGAGAACCGTCTTCTCGTTGTTCTGCTTCCACTGAGCATAAACAGTCGCGTGACCGCTGCCCGCAACGATAGCCTTCGTGAAGTCGACGGGGTCATTTCCGTCGCGATCGTACGACCAACCAAGGAAGTCATAGCCCTCGCGGGTAGGCTGAAGCGGCAGGCGTGCGATACCGTCGGTATCGGTTACGCCCTGCATAGTATCGTTACCGTCGAAGAACGTACCGCCGTTGGCGACGTAGAGGATTTCGACAGTCTTGTCCTGCTTCGCGGGCGTCCAAGCGGCGAAAAGGGTCACATTCTTGCCGCCACCGACAATCGGCTGGTTGAAGTCAACCGGGTCGGTTCCATTGCTGTGATAATACCAACCGGCAAACACATAGCCGTCACGCGTGGGGGCAAGCGGCTGGCGAGCAATACCATTGCTGTCAGTCTGGCCCTGCATAACATTGTTGCCGTCGGCGAACTGGCCGCCATTGGCAGCGTAGGTCACATTAAGCACCTTCGAGGGAGCCTCAGTCCACTTGGCGAACAGCATGAAGTGATCCGAGCCGTCCTGGAGAGGCTGAGAGAAATCGACTACCTGATCGGTTCCGGCATAAACCCAGCCAGCAAACACATAGCCGTCACGCACTGGTGCAGCCGAAGGAGTGACCTCGCCGTTCTCGTTCGTGTAGTTATTTTGCCAATCGCTTCCGTCCGCAAAAGTACCGCCGTTGGCATAGTAGTCGACTCGCTTGCCAGTAGCGGCAGCAGCGGTCGCCTCCCCGTTTGTACCCTGGGCAGTCTCCGCCGCGATAGCAGCAACCGGCGTGGAGCTGAGCACCATACTCAAGCTCAGACCGGCTGTGATAGCAGCGTTAAGCTTCCTATTCATGTGGTCGTCCTTTCCCGACTTGCTTCTTTGCGACCACTTCGCAGAAGAAGACCTTTGAATTGCATCTCTATTCAAGCCGAAAAAAAACTCAAAAGGTTGCGCAACCAAGCTATATCTAAGGTTTGAGACTTTTTTCAAAAAAGTTTGCAAAAAAGCTATTGCACCACCCGTACGCTGGGGCAAAGGTCTGTCAGCGGGCACTCGTCGCACTTGGGTTTGCGGGCGTCGCAGATCTCGCGGCCAAAGGTGATCCACTGGTGGTTGACCGACTCCCAATACTCGTGCGGCAAAATCTTGAGCAGATCTTGCTCGGTCTTGAGCGGCTCTTTGGCATGCGTCTTGGGACTCAGCATCAGGCGGTGCGCGATGCGGTTGACGTGCGTGTCCACCGCAATGCCCTCCACGATGCCATACCCCACGTTGAGCACGATGTTCGCCGTCTTGCGTCCCACGCCCGGCAGCTTCACGAGCTCCTTCATGTCGGCCGGCACCTCGCCGCCGTAGTCGGCAACGATCATCTGCGCGGCCTCCACGGCATGCTTGGCCTTACTCTTATAAAAGCCGAGTGACTTAATGGTGTCCGCCACGTCGGTCACGCTTGCCCCGGCCATGGCCTCGGGCGTGGGCCACTGGGCAAACAGCCGCGGCGTCACCTTGTTGACCTGCGCATCGGTCGTTTGCGCCGAGAGCAGCACCGCGATCAGCAGGCGGAAGGGATTCTCGTGGTCCAAGAAGCACTCGACCGGGCCATAGCGACGGTTGAGGCGCTCACACACCTCGATGGCGCGCTCGCGCTTGGCGGCATTGGTCTCGCGTGGCATAACGACTCCTCGCTTCAGCGGCATAACAAACCTATGGGCACGATTGTCCCACGTATGGGGGCTTTAAGCCTCCAAAAATGCGCCGGTCTGGCGGCCCCACAGGCTTGCGTACTCGCCACCCGCCTCGACGAGCTGCGCATGCGTGCCGTCCTCGACGATCTCGCCATCGGCCAGCACCACAATGCGGTCGAGCGCCGCCACGGTGGACAGGCGATGCGCCACCACAATGGAGGTGCGGCCGCGCATCAGGTTCTCGAGCGCCTCCTGCACCAGAGCCTCGGACTCACTGTCCAGGGCAGAGGTTGCCTCGTCGAGCACCAGAATCGGCGCGTCAGTGAGGATGGCACGGGCGATGGCCACGCGCTGGCGTTGGCCGCCCGAAAGCTTAACGCCGCGCTCGCCCACCATGGTGTCAAAGCCACGGGGCAAGCGGTCGATAAACTCCAGGGCGTTGGCCAGGCGCGCGGCCTCGCGAATCTGCTCATCAGTGGCGTTGGGACGACCGTAGGCAATGTTTTCGCGAATGGAGCGGTGGAACAGCAGCGCCTCTTGCGGCACGTAGGCAACCTGGCGGCGCAGGCTCTGCTGCGTGCAGCGCGAGACGTCCTGGCCGTCCACGAGCACGCGGCCGCCCTGAACATCGTCCAGGCGCAGCAGCAGCTTGGTGAGCGTCGTCTTGCCCGAGCCCGATTTGCCCACCAGGCCCACGCGCTGGCCCGCCGCCACATGAAGCGCCAGGTCATCGAACACGCTCTCGCCCGCTGCAGCATCACGGTACGCAAAGCTCAGGTGCTCAAAATCAATCGCGCCCTCGCGCACCTTGAGCTCGGGGGCGTTCTCGTCGTCTGCCACCAGACGCGGCTCGTCCAGCACGCGCGTCATCTCGGCCGCATCGCCGAGCGCGCGGTTGATGCGCTGCATCATGGAGCTCACATAGTTCAGACGCATGGTGAGGTTGTACGTATAGGTAAAGATCATGACGAGCGCGCCGGCAGAGATGCCAAACCACGCGTTGCCGCCCGCCACGAACACACTCACCACGGCCATGGTGATAACGATAAGGCCCGAGGTCGTAAAGTTGCGTTGCATCATGGCGTGCATCGAGACCGTCTCGGCGTCGCGCGCGGCACGGTCGGCGGTATCGAATAGGTCACGTTCAAAGTCCTCGCGCCCACAAGTCTTGACGGCCAGGATATTCGTGACCGCATCGGAAAGCACACCCGATAGCTTGTTCTGCGCGGCGGACGTCGCGGCCGAAAGCGGCATGATGCGTTTGTACATAAGCCAGACAAACGCGATGTAAACGACCATGATGCCCACCAGGATCACGGTAAATGTGGGCACCACCGGGGCGAGCGCCGCTACCGTGCAGACAACCGAGGTGATAGTGGGGATGAGCGAATACACCGTCACGTCCACCAGCCCCGTATAGCCGCTCATAAAACGGCTCGTCTGGCTCACGAGCGATCCGCCAAAGCGGCTGGTGTGAAATGTCATGGATTGGTTGGAGAGCGTGTCGAAGCATAGACGCGCCAGGTGATAGTTGCCTGCGATCTCGAGCTTGTAGACGGTGTAGTCCTGCAGCTTGGAGAGGATCTGGCCTACCAGGTTAACGAGCACGAGCGCCAGAATGTAGGGACCAAAGACCTCGAATACTTGATCGCCCGCCACGGGACCCGCTTGGACACGGTCGACGATGAGGGCCATCACATAGGTGTTGGCAAACGTGAGCAAAAAGATATAGCCCGCCGACGAGAATACCGAGAGAAAGACGATCAGCGGCTGCGTGCGCGTGACGTCCCAAAAACGCTGCAATGTGCGGCGCACGGTGGAGCGTTTGAGCGGACTGGTGCTTCTCTGAGACATGGGCTTCCTTTCGCGTCTGATAGGGCGAAACGCCATTGTTGCACACTAAAGTGCACTTCAGGCAAGCACGATTGCGAAAAACGCCCGCGCGCCGCGCTTGCGCCGACGCCCCGCCGTCCGTTGCGGCTAGCCCTCGTCTTCCTGGCCCACGAGTAAGCCTGCGGACTCCAAGCCCAAAATCTCGTCGGCCTCCTCGGCATCTTCCAGGGCGTCGATGTCCTTGAGCTTGCGCTCCATAACGTTGGTGCGCGTGGTGATAATGCCCTCGACCGTCTTGCCCGCGGTCTCGATCTGCTGCTGGGCGCGGCGCAGCGCCGCCTGATAGCGCGGCAGCTCAGCCTTGACGGCGGAAAGTACGCGCAGCACGTCATCGGTGCGTTTTTGCAGCCTAAACGTCTGGTAGCTCATCTGCAGGCTGTTGAGAATGGCCGCCATGGTGCTGGGGCCGGCAACGTTGACGTGATAGTCGCGGCCCAGGGTCTCGATAAGCCCGGGGCGACTGACGACCTCGGCGTACAGACCCTCAAACGGCACGAACAGAATGCCAAAGTTGGTCGTCGCGGGCACGCTCAGGTACTTTTCGCAGATGTCCTTTGCCTCGCGCTTCACCATCGCATCGAGCGTCTTGCGCGCAGCGGCGACGGCCTCCGCGTCGCCCGACTCCTGGGCGTCGAGCAGATGCTCGTACGCGTCGCCCGGGAATTTGGAGTCAATCGGCAGCAGCACGGGATCGCCCTCGTCTACCGGCAGCTTGACGGCAAACTCAACGCGCTCCGAGGCGCCGGGCTTGGTGGCGACATTTTCCAGATACTGGTCGGGCGTAAGGATGTCCGCCAGAATTGCACCCAGCTGCACCTCGCCCAAAATGCCGCGCGCTTTTACATTGCCCAGCACGCGCTTGAGGTCGCCCACGCCGGTGGCAATGGACTGCATATCGCCCAAACCCTTGTACACAGCCTCGAGCTGGTCGCTCACCTGCTTAAACGATGCAGACAGGCGATCGTTGAGCGTGCGGGAGAGTTTCTCGTCCACCGTCGCGCGCATCTGATCGAGCTGCACGTTGTTGTCCTTGCGAATGGCGCCCAGCTGGGCGTCGACCGTCTCGCGCACCTTGTCCAGGCGGTGCTCGATGCCCTCGCGGTTGGCGCCGAGCTGTTGGGCCGTCTCGCGGCGCAGGTCATCCATCCGGTCACCAGCTTGCGAAAACTCACGTGCGATGGTCAGGTAACGTTGCTGCTCCACGGCCGCATCTGTCGTCTGCTGCTGCGCGATGGCGTTTGCCGTGCGACGGGTTTCTGCCAGCGCGACGTTCAGGGTGTCGAGCGCGTTGTTGGCCTGCTCGAGCGCCGCGAGCGTCTCCGCGTCGCTGCCGCCACGCTCTCGCAACTCGGCACGAAGGCCTTTAAGCTGCAGGGCGCAAACCACAGCAACTCCCACCGCCACCAAGGCAATCACAACAAGCGCAATATCAATAGCAGACATAGACTCCGCCCAACAAACCCAATCGATTACCAATCAAAACCGCGGTCAATCTTACCCCGCCACACGCACCGGGCGCCCGGCCCCTTCTTGGATGCCCCTCTCCTCCGCATATTCCATAATGCGGCGCGCCGTCTCCCTGCTCACCTTTGAGTCATCGCCGGCTAAGTATGCGTACACGTTTCCCTTATTCAGATTCAAATCGCGGCAGAGACCGTAGCGCGTTACGCCCGATTCCTCTAGCGCTCCCAATGTTCTTTTTCGCATCAGGGCGTTGATCCTTCTGTCCGCCACTGGCTTTTCCTTCACCGCTCTATACGCACGCCAAACGTTGGCATAACGGTTGGGGAGCTCACTTTTGGCACATAGAGACGCCATACCACCCGCTTGATCGTACAAGGACAAAACGCCTCGGTAATCCTCTTCCATCCACGAACCCTCGGATAAACCCAGAACGTATTCGGCTTTTCCTTGCGCCAAAGCGAGCAAAAACAGAGGCTCCGCCACGCGCGGCGCAACCGTCGTCGCCTGCTCAACCAGTTTTCTAAAACTCAGCGACTGCTGTCCGGATAGCTCTCGGCAATAGCCTTTTAAGAATCCCTCAAAGGTCAGATTCAACCGAGCACCTCCTTTTTGTATTGCCTGTATGCCCAGACCATCTCTTGATAACTCCGCTCCGAAGGCGAAGACGCCAGCGCCTCGCCCTCGTCGAATATAAGCCGTTCGAGCAGATCCCAATCAAGTCGGTCGATAAACGCTCGACTATGGAGGTCGACGATGTCGTTCGGACGGTAGGCATAGAGCTTCATTACCGCCAGGTCCTCCAAGGATGGCGTAAAGTACCTGATAAAACGCGCGCCAATATCCAAGGGAATCAAACGATCTTCGTAATTGAATGGCATCTGATTACAATATGCCACCGCCATACCATTCACCTCGGGATATCGAGCTATGATCTCGCGGAGGCACCTGTCTGCCTCAAACACATCAATGTCATGTGTAACCGAACGATTCGTCACATCGTTTAGCATGAAGGCGCTTCCTCCCACCAATACAACGTTCGGCCTGTCGTCTCTTGGACCTATTTCCAGCTCCGCCTCTTCGTCAATGCCCAAAAGAGTCCGCTCTAAATCCTGCTTATACATAGCAAATCCTATTATTATTCATCTTCAATAATACTATTCAGTCGCACGCCAGGACCAACAGGATGCAAGAATTCCGCTCGTGGCGATAATCCCTACACCCTAGAAGCCCTAATGTGAAAAACGCTAACTCTCCCAGCCGGCGCGGACGGTTGTTGCGACATCGCCTAGGCGCTGGCCCAGGGCCGCTAGATGCTGAAGCACCTCACTAGGCGAGGCGCCGTTGAGAATGCACGTGAGGGCATATGAGGCCAAGAAGATTGCCGCGAGTCCCAACGGGATCAGCGCAATCATCGCTAACGTGCGCAGGCGCTGGCCCACGCGGCGGTGACGTGTGCGGCGCTTGTCGAACGCAAGCTCCTGCGCATATGAATCTTGTTGTACGGAATAGTTCTCTGGCGCCGATCCGCCCGCAGGCGAAACCGCGGGCGTGGCATTTTGCACAGGGGGCTGGGCGGTTACCCCTTGCATTTGCATCTCCATGAGCCGTTGCTGCTGACGCAGCATGCGCTCAGCTTGTTGCTGCGGAGTCTCAAGAAACAGATCCATGCTGGCCTCCTCAATCGGAGCATTCGACGCTTGCGCCCAGCATCCCGCACCGCCAAGACCACGGCAACGAAATCCGCGACAATAGCTGTGAAGATTCTTTTGTCAGAAAACTGTCGAAAAGCTCAACAACTCCCCTACCAGCACTTTCTCTGAGCTTTTTTATCGAATGATCTTTTGCCCTTCCACCAACCCGCCAACTAACCAAAAGCTGACCAAAAGCTTGACAGAAATTGTGTAGACCGGGACCCCAAACAAAACGTGCCGCCCCATAAGGGGCGGCACACAAACTTATTATTAGCTTTTCTGTAACGAGCACGCGACGACCCAACACCGGAGCGCGGGGCGGGAGGCCGGTTTGCCTTCCCTCAACGCGACCCTGCGAAGCCGTGAGCGGGGAGGGAAGGCAAAGCGGCCTCCCGCCACGCGCTCCGCAGCTGGTGAAGACAGGCTACATGCCCGCAAGGCCCCGAGAGGCAGTAGCACACATAAATGCCAGGGCCAGGATCACGAGCGAACCGGCAATATCTGCCAACACGCCCGCAACACGGCGCTCAAACAGCCAGCTCTCGAAGTGCGGGGCGACGTTGCGCCAGACACGCCACAACAAGATGCCCATGCCGATGACGCCAGGAATATTGAGCAGCAAAATCTCGGAGCACAAGAGGCCAATCAGATTGCCGGCGGCAAAGCCCGCATCACCCTCGCAGTATTTGCGATAGATCATGTACAGCATGTACGCCACAAACGGCTGCAGGCACGCAGAGATAAACGTAACCACCATTGAGGGATCCTGAGAAAAGACATCGGTGAGCTTATCCACGCTCGTGGCATCTTTCGAAGCCAAGAACAAGCCAATGACCACCACGGGCACCACGCCCAAGATAACCTCGACCAGAGTAAACAACTTAGCAGTCAGATCCTCGCTAGCCGTATTGAGATGAGGCGCCCACTCAGGATGAGCATGCGCGCCAACCTTCTTGTCCTTCTCGACACGATCGACCTTTTTACCCTCGGCAACCCGACGACCAGGATCCTTGCGAGTTCCCGCCGCAGCAACCCGAGCCCGAGACTTCTTACCCATACAAAAACACCCCATCAGGTAGTAGATAAACTAAAAGTCGCTACCCAGTGTACCCCACCCATGAACGGTGCCGTCCCAACCAGTCCCCAAACAAAACGTGCCGCCCCAAAAGGGGCGGCACACAAACTTCTTATC
The DNA here is from genome assembly GCA_900554255.1 of uncultured Collinsella sp. Classification (GTDB taxonomy): domain Bacteria; phylum Actinomycetota; class Coriobacteriia; order Coriobacteriales; family Coriobacteriaceae; genus Collinsella. The sequence continues at coordinate 8,545 of USGN01000023.1, forward strand.
AGTTTTCCTGTAGTGAGCACGCGACGACCCAACGCCGGAGCGCGGGGCGGGGAAATACCTTTGCCTCGCGCGACTCTGCGGAGCCGTGAGCGAGAGGGAAAGGTATTTCCCCGCCCTGCGCTCCGCAGTCCACGTTCGTATCGGCGCTAGTAGTTCACCACCTGCTCCTCAAAGTACGCCTTCGGGTGGTTGCACACCGGGCACACCTCAGGCGCCTCGGCACCAACGTGCAGGTGCCCGCAGTTCAGGCACTTCCACACCTTCACGCCCTCACGCTCAAACACCTCGCCCGACTCAATGCGCTCGACAAGCTTGTTGTAGCGCTCCTCGTGAGCCTGCTCGACAGCGCCGACGCCACGGAACTTTGCGGCGATCTCAGTAAAGCCCTCCTCCTCGGCGGTCTTGGCGAACTCGTCGTACATCGTGGTCCACTCGTAGTTCTCGCCCGCAGCGGCATCACGCAAGTTGTCCAGAGTGTCGGGAACGGCGCCGTCATGCAGATACTTAAACCACAGCTTGGCGTGCTCGGACTCGTTGCCTGCGGTCTCGGCAAAGATATTCGAGATCTGAACGTAGCCGTCCTTCTTGGCCTTGGATGCATAGTAACGATACTTGGTATGCGCCTGGGACTCACCGGCAAAAGCGGTCTCGAGGTTCTTCTTGGTTTGGGAGTTCTCAAAATCCATAGGTGTACTTCCCTTCAACATATGCCGCCCGTAGGCTTCGAGCGGCCTTTTCTTTAGGATGCCCTCATGTCGAAAATCTAAACCTTACAATCCTGTTTTTCAGATTCGGGCGGGCTACACGCTTAGCCAGCGGTCGCCCTCCACGCGACAAAAGCCCTCACGCTCCAAGTCGGCCAAGATGTCTGCGACAAGATCGTGATCGACCGGCTCGCGGCCTGCCGCCGCCTCCATTTCGTTGACACCCGCCACCGCCTCGGCGAGTGTGATGCCCGCCGGCCGCCCATCGCGCGCAGCCAGCAGCATGCGCACAATATGGGCGCGCTTTTGACGGCGCGAGCCCTCAAACTTGGACTGACGGCTATAGCTCGCCGAGCGCCTGGACGGATTGGGCAGCGTCTTCTTAAGATACGCGCCATAATCCAACAGCGCGTAATACCATGCGCGCGGCGTGTCGGCATCATCGAGCGGCACGGCAAAGGGCGCAATCTCATCCGCCGCCGCACCAGGAGCCGCCGGACAGGCGGCCTGAATCAGCGGCACCAGCTCGCGATCGGGAACGGCCGGCACATCGGGAAAGAAATGATGCAGAAAGACCGTGCGCACGTTGGTCTCCAGATACACACCCGGTAGATCGAACGCAAACGACCGGATGCCCTGCGCCGTCGCCGGACCAATACCGGGCAGGGCGACCAAGTCGCGCGTCTCACGTGGAAATTCCCCGCCCCAGTCCTCTACAACGCGCTGGGCGGCCTTGTGGAGTGCCAGAGCACGCCGGTTGTAGCCCATCCCCTGCCAGGCATCCAAAACGTCGGAAGGAGCGGCCTGAGCGAGCGCATGTACGGTCGGAAAGCGGTCGAGCCACGCGGGCATACGCGTCTGCACGCGCGGCACCTGCGTTTGCTGCAGCATGACCTCGGAAAGCCAAATAATGTACGGGTTGCGCGTGCGGCGCCACGGAAGGTCGCGATAACGCAGGACCCCTTCCGAACGAATCATCGAACGAAAGGGGTCCTGAATCATGGCTATGCTCCTTATGCGGCGCTATTCCTCCCGGCAAGCGCACGCACAGGTGGCGTACTCGGGAAACGCATCGCGGTCGGCGAACTTGGAATCGACGGCCGGGAACTGGCGGTGAGCGACGATATCGCCCAGCGAAACGGAATCGAGGTAGTCGCGCATCAGCGCTTGAGCTCCGGCCCACAGGGGATGATAACAGCACGTGCCCATGCGTGCACAGTCGCCATCGGGCGCGGTGCAATCGTTCATGACCATGGGGCCCTGAACGGCTTCAACGACCTGGCGAATGGTGACATCGTCGGGGCTGACCTTAAGACGCATGCCGCCATGGACGCCACGCAGGCTCTCCACAATACCGGCCTGAACCAAACCATGCTGAATCGAACGGGCAAACGAATACGGGACATTGACCTCTTCGGCAGCGGTGCGAACAGAAAGCAAACGCTCCGGATCCTCGGCAAGCATCGCCAGCATGCGAAGGGCGTAATCAGTCTTCCTCGATATGTCCATTTTTCCCCTTTCAAGGAATAGGAACAGCTCGAACGAGCTCCGGGGCCGAGCTTGTGTCGAGACGCTAAATGACCGCCAGGACATCCAAATGGTAAATCGGATATCCACTGAGTGCCGCGCTTGGAGCGAAATGCATCAGATGCGGCGCACAGTGCAATTTAGTATAACCTAACCCCCTGTCTCGTAGAACAGGTGTTGCGCAACAAAGCTGTTGTTCAGACAGATATACTCATTAGATTTTACTTGCGTTCCCGAAGGCGCGGGGGTTCTGGGCGAAGATGCACCAGGGCGATCGTTCTATCAAAACAAAGTGCATCAAACGCAAAAAGCCACGTCCGAAGACGTGGCTTTAATTGCGTTGGCGGGAAGTACGGGGCTCGAACCCGCGACCTCCGACGTGACAGGCCGGCGCTCTAACCAACTGAGCTACTGAGCCATATTAAATTAAAGTGGGTCTTCGGGGACTCGAACCCAGGACCGACCGGTTATGAGCCGGATGCTCTAACCAACTGAGCTAAAGA
>USGN01000024.1 GCA_900554255.1 uncultured Collinsella sp.
GAGCCGATATGATTATCGATACGAGCCGCTTGCGCACTTCTGCTCTGCGCAATAAATTGCGCATGGCGTTCTCCGAGCTGTCCGACCAGCAGCTCATGGACGTTCACGTGTTCTCGTTTGGCTTTAAGCACGGCATGCCCGTCGAGGCGGACATTATGATCGACGTTCGCTTCCTGCCCAATCCGTTCTACGATCCCGAGATGCGCACCATGACCGGTCTCGATAAGAAAGTCTCTGACTTTGTTTTGGACCATCCCAAGACCCAGGAGTTCTGGAAGGCTTGGACTCAGTTGCTCGATACGGTAATGCCGGGTTATATCGCGGAAGGTAAGCCGCAGCTTTCTATTGCCATCGGCTGCACGGGCGGTCAACACCGCAGCGTTGCCATCGCCGAGGCCACGGCACGTTATTTGGAAGGCGCCCAATATCACGTGAGCATTTCCCATCGCGACCTGTCGCGCGCCAACACGAAAGCATAGGTCTGCATGTCGTTTACCGCCGAGGTGCGTGACGAGCTCGCGCGCTGCGAACCCGAATGTGAATACTGCGATTTGTCGACGCTTGCCGCCCTGACGCGTGTGAGCGGTACACTTTCGCTGGCCGGCTCCGGGCGGTATCGTTTGACGGTCGCGACCGAGACGGGTGCCGTCGCGCGCACGATGATCACACTGACGCATCGCATCCTTAAGCTCAAAACGGAATTCACCGTTCGTAAATCGGTCTTGCATAAGGTCCGTAACTATCTCATTACCCTGCCCGATCAGCCCGACCTGGACAAGGCTCTGGTGCTGCTGGGCATTCTCGACCGCAGGGGAGGGCTCGTCGCTGGTGTTCCCCGGCACATCGTTGCCCGTCCCTGCTGCAGGCTTGCCTACATCCGCGGCGCGCTCATCGCCGGCGGTTTCGTGGCCGATCCACGCGGCGATTTTCATTTGGAGATTGCGGTGCAGGGCGAGCAGTATGCCCGGGGGCTTTGCGATCTATTGGAGCAGATTGGGGTCCATGCGCGCGTTAACGCGCGGCGCGGATCCTTTGCCGTCTACATTAAGAGCGCCGAGGAGATCGAGCAGCTTCTAAAGCTGGTCGGCGCCAAGCGCAGCGTTGCCGAGATCGAGGAAGCGCGCGCGGTCAAATTGGTTAAGAACGACGTAAACCGTCGCGTGAATGCCGAGCTGGCCAATCAGACCAGAAGTGCGGGTGCCGCCCAGCATCAGCTTGCGTTGATCGATGAGCTCGAACAGCGGGGTTTGCGCGACACGCTTCCGGACGCCTTGGCGGTCTTTTGCGACCTGCGCGAGCGCTATCCTGATCTGTCACTGCGCGATCTGGGGGAGATGGCTGACCCTCCCTTGTCGAAGTCGGCCCTCTACCATCGAGTTTTGAGGCTTGAAAAGCTCATTGAAGCAAACAGGTAGTTGAGCGAAACTGCTTATATAGGGATTGAACTGCTGTTTTACTCTTTAAAACGTTTTAACGTAAATTTGATTTTCAATTTCGAGCATTCTCGTGAAATTCAAGTCAAAAAAAAGGTATATTAGGCGAGTGGTTAGTTTGTGGGCCTCAACGGCGGGCGCTGTAGCTCGCGGGGGCCTTACGAAAGGAGACACAATGGCAGTAAAGGTTGCTATTAACGGCTTCGGTCGCATCGGTCGTCTGGCTTTCCGTCAGATGTTCGGTCATGAGGGCTCCGAGATCGTCGCTATCAACGACCTCACCTCTCCCGATATGCTCGCTTACCTGCTGAAGTACGACTCCACGCAGGGCAACTACGCTCGCGATCACGAGGTCGTTGCTGGCGAGGATTCCATCACCGTTGACGGCAAGGAGATCAAGATCTACAAGGAGGCCGACGCCAACAACCTGCCTTGGGGCGACCTCGACGTCGACGTCGTTCTCGAGTGCACCGGCTTCTACACCAGCAAGGCTAAGGCTCAGGCCCACATCAACGCTGGCGCCAAGAAGGTCGTCATCTCCGCTCCGGCCGGCAGCGATCTGCCCACCATCGTGTACAACGTCAACCATGAGACGCTGACCGCTGAGGACAACATCATCTCCGCTGCTTCCTGCACCACCAACTGCCTCGCCCCGATGGCCAAGGGTCTGAACGACTTCGCTCCCATCGTGTCCGGCATCATGACCACCATTCACGCCTGGACCGGCGACCAGATGCCGCTCGACGGCCCGCAGCGCAAGGGCAACAAGCGTCGTAGCCGCGCCTGCGCCGTCAACATCGTCCCCAACACCACCGGTGCTGCCAAGGCCATCGGCCTGGTTCTCCCCGAGCTCAACGGTAAGCTCATCGGTGCCGCCCAGCGCGTCCCGACGCCGACCGGCTCTATCACCAACCTCTACGCTGTCGTTGACAAGAAGGTCACCGTCGACGAGGTTAACGCCGCTATGAAGGCCTACGCTGCCACCATCTCCGAGACCTTCGGTTACAACGAGGACGACATCGTCTCCACCGACATCATCGGCGAGACCCACGGCTCCATCTTCGACGCCACTCAGACCATGTGCTCTGACCTCGGCAACGGCCAGACCCTCGTTCAGGTCACCTCTTGGTACGACAACGAGAACTCTTACACCTCTCAGATGGTCCGCACCATCAAGTACTTCGAGAAGTTCGTTGCTTAATTTAGCTTTTAGCGAATAGCTCGTTGAGCGTCTAAAGAAGGGCGCGGCCTTATAGGGCTTACACCCTAGGGTCGCGCCCTTTTTATAGGAAATCGTCTGCCGTAATGGGAGGCAGACACGTACGAAAGGTAGAAGCAAACATGGCCTTTACCAAGAAGACCGTCCGCGACATCGATGTCGACGGCAAGCGCGTTCTCGTCCGCGTTGACTTCAACGTGCCTATCAAGGATGGCGTCGTTGGCGACACCACCCGTATCAAGGCTGCCCTGCCCACCATCAACTATCTCGTTGAGCACAACGCTCGCGTCATCCTCATGAGCCACCTCGGCCGTCCGGCAGGCGAGGGCTTCGAGGAGAAGTTCACGCTGCGCCCGGCAGCCCTGCGCCTCGAGCCCGTCGCCAAGAAGCTCGCCGAGCTCTCTGGTCTCGACGTTGCCTTTGTCGCCGACACTTACGGCGAGAAGGCTGCCGAGGCTGTCGCCGCCGTCGAGCCGGGCAAGGTTCTCGTTCTCGAGAACGTCCGCTTCGATAAGCGTGAGAAGAAGAACGATCCCGAGATCGCCAAGAAGCTCGCTTCCTATGGTGACGTCTTCGTTCTCGATGCCTTCGGCACCGCTCACCGCGCCCAGGGTTCCGTCGTGGGCCCCGCCGCTTACCTGCCTGCCGTCGCTGGCTTCCTGCTCGAGAAGGAGGTCGACACGCTGACCGGCATCTTCGCCGAGCCCGAGCGCCCCTTCGTCGCCATCGTCGGCGGTTCCAAGGTTTCCTCCAAGATCGGCGTTCTCGATCACCTCATCGACTCCGCTGACACCCTGATCATCGGTGGCGGCATGGCCTACACCTTCTTCCTGGCTCAGGGCCTGTCCGTCGGTCAGTCCCTCAAGGAAGAGGACTGGGTCGAGCGCGCCGGCGAGATGCTTAAGAAGGCCGAGGAGAAGGGCGTCAAGATCCTGCTCCCCATCGACAACCGCGTTGCCGATCACTTTGGCGAGGACGCTGTCCCCGAGGTTGTCGCTTCCGACGCTATCCCCGACGATCGTGAGGGCATGGACATCGGTCCTAAGACCGAGGAGCTCTACGCCGAGGCTGTCAAGGGCGCCAAGACCGTGTTCTGGAATGGCCCCATGGGCGTCTTCGAGTTCGACAACTTCGCTCACGGCACCCAGGCTATCGCCGAGGCTGTCGCCGAGGCCGATTGCACCTCGATTATCGGCGGTGGCGACTCCGTCGCAGCTGTCAACAAGTTCAACCTGGCCGACAAGATGAGCTGGATCTCCACCGGTGGTGGCGCTTCCATGGAGCTCGTCGAGGGTAAGGCCCTGCCCGGAGTGGAGGCGCTTCTCGATGCCTAATCGCACCCTTCTTATCGCTGGTAACTGGAAGATGAACAACGACGTCGCCGAGGCCGCCAAGCTCGCCGACGAGCTGGCTCAGGCTCTGCCCGAGGTTCCGGCTGGCGTCGAGGTGCTCGTCTGCCCTCCGACCATCGACATCACCACGGTTCATGACCGCATTCAGGCTGCCCCCATCGCCCTCGGTGCACAGAACGTGTACTGGGAGGCCAAGGGTGCCTTCACCGGTGAGTCCTCTTGCGACATGCTCAAGTCCGCTGGCTGCACCTACTGCATCATCGGTCACTCTGAGCGTCGCGACTACTTCCACGAGACCGACGAGGATCAGAACATGAAGGCCAAGGCCCTCGTTGCCGCAGGTCTTGTTCCCGTCTTCTGCTGCGGCGAGTCCCTTGAGGTCCGCGAGGCTGGCACCTATGTCGAGCACGTCGTGAACCAGGTCAAGGCTGGCCTTGCTGGTCTTGAGATCACCTGCCCCAAGCAGGTCGTCGTGGCCTACGAGCCCATCTGGGCCATCGGCACCGGCAAGACCGCTACCGCCGAGGACGCTCAGGAGGTCTGCGGCGCTATCCGTGAGACCCTCAAGGAGATGTTCGGCGAGGAGCTCGCTAACGGCATTCGCGTTCTCTATGGTGGCTCTGCCAAGCCCGGTAACATCGCCGAGCTCGTCGCCAAGCCCGACGTTGACGGCGCCCTCGTGGGCGGCGCTTCGCTCAAGGCTGCCGACTTCGCCTCTATGGTCGTCAAGGCAGGCGAGTAGGACATATGGCACAACGTCATCTTCCTGCACTCCTGATCATCATGGACGGCTGCGGCCTGGCTCCGTCCGATGGCGAGAACGCCGTCGCCGCTGCCAAGACGCCCTTCCTTGATAGCCTGTATGAGAAGTACCCCCACACCACGCTCGGCGCTTCGGGCGAGGACGTGGGTCTTCCCGATGGCCAGATGGGCAACTCCGAGGTGGGTCACCTCAACATCGGTGCCGGCCGCATCGTGTTCCAGGAGCTTTCGCGCATCAACAACGCCATCAAGGACGGCTCCATCGCCAAGAACGAGGTCTTCGTCAAGGCTATGGACGACGTCAAGGCTGACGGCAAGACTCTTCACCTCATGGGCCTTATGAGCCCTGGCGGTGTTCATTCTCACATGAACCACGTCGAGGCTCTGGTCAAGATGGCTGCCGAGCACGGTGTCAAGACCGTTCGCGTCCACGCCTTCATGGATGGCCGCGACGTTGACCCGCAGTCCGGCGCTGGCTACATGAGTGAGTTCTGCGCCTTCCTGGCTAAGATCTCCGAGGAGACCGGTTGCGACGCTCGCGTTGCCACCGTCTCGGGCCGCTATTGGGCCATGGACCGCGACAACCGTTGGGAGCGCATCCAGCGTGCCTACGACGTCATGGTCAACGCGTCCGATGCCGATGTCGACCCTGTTGCCGGTATCAAGGCCTACTACGAGAAGGATCCGCGCGGCGACGAGTTCGTCGAGCCCTTCGCTGCCCACAACGAGGGCATCCACGAGGGCGACGCGGCCATCTTCTTCAACTTCCGTCCCGACCGCGCTCGTCAGATGACCCGCGTGTTCACGGACAAGGAGTTCGACGGCTTTGAGCGCGAGCAGATCAAGCTTTCGCACTTTGTGACGATGACCGAGTACGATCCGACGTTTGACGTCGAGGTCGCCTTCCCCAAGACGTTCCCCGAGAACGTCCTGGCCGACGTTATCGCCGCCAACGGCCTGAAGCAGCTGCACACCGCCGAGACCGAGAAGTACGCCCACGTGACGTTCTTCCTCAACGGCGGCATCGAGGAGCCCAAGGAGGGCGAGGAGCGCGTGCTCGTCGCTTCCCCCAAGGTCGCTACCTACGATCTGCAGCCCGAGATGAGCGCTCCCGAGGTTACCGAGAAGCTTGTCGCCGCCATCAACGAGGATCGCGCTGATTTCTACATCGTGAACTTCGCGAACTGCGACATGGTTGGTCACACCGGTGTCTTCGACGCCGCCGTTAAGGCCGTCGAGGCCGTTGACGATGCCCTGTCCAAGGTTGTCCCGGCGATTCTCGCCAAGGACGGCTTTGCGCTGATCACCGCCGACCACGGCAACGCCGATCACATGTTTGACGTTGCTTCCGACGGTTCCAAGCATCCGTTTACGGCTCACACCACCAACCGCGTTCCGTTCATCATCGTTGATGAGAAGGCCAAGCTCACCGGTATCGAGGACGGCCGTCTTTCCGATATCGCTCCGACCATGCTCACCATGGCTGGTATTGAGCCTTCCGCCGAGATGACGGGCCGCGTGCTCGCCACCGAGGCCTAATAGAAAACAAATACCGTTTTCTAGTAAGGGGGTTGTCCACAACCGGACAACCCCCTTTTTGGTATTTCTGCCATTTCCACCCCGTCCTTGAGTGGCAGGTAGGGGAGAGCGGGGGATTGTGGTACAGTACTGGAGTTTAAACTGTTCTATTAAGGAGCTTATCTATGGGTCCGTTCCAGATTCTTCTGTTTGTCGTTTGGGCTGTCTCTGCCGTGGCGCTGACGATTCTCGTCCTGATGCATTCCGGTAAGGGCACCGGCGTTTCGGATATGATCGCTAGCTCGCTGTATAACTCCAGCTCTGCCACGGGCGTCATGGAGCAGAACCTCGACCGCCTGACCGTCATCATGGCTGTCGTGTTTGCCGTGTGCGTCGTGCTGTGCATGTTCTTCTTCCCGCAGGGCATCGTCGGCTACTAAGCACGAGCCGCATAAATATTCAAAAAGGGTCCCGTAAGTGCGGGACCCTTTTTGTTTACATATTTGTAACAGAGTCAAAATATCCCCACATACTTCGCCCAACTAAAGAAATTCTCGACCGTTAACCGGAATGAGCCCCAAATCGTGCATAAAATGCGCTACTGTATTGCAAAACGTTGGTCCGTTGTGCATAACCAGCCATAGCAGCGGGCGGCGTTTTGATGGTTCGGATCGGATTGTTTCGACATGTGTCCGACTGAACATTTCTTTGTCCTATCTCATAAGGAGGATGGCATGGCTGATTCTATGTTCCACCAGCCCGTTATGGGTCGTCGCGCCTTTGTTGGCGGCACCCTTGCTGCGAGCTCCATGGCTTTTCTTGCCGCATGCGGCAAGAAGGGCGGCGACACTTCCGGTTCTGAGTCCGGTTCGACGCTGAACTTCTACATCAACAACCCGGTCTGCATCGACCCCTACAATGTCCAGGAGGACCAGGGCACTCAGGTCGAGTACCAGCTCTTTGACGCTCTGACCTCTTATGACGCCGAGAAGGGCGAGATCGTTCCGCTGGCTTGCGAGTCCTTTGAGTCCAACGACGACGCCACCGAGTTTACCTTCAAGATCAAGAAGGCCAAGTTCCACAACGGTGACGACGTTACCTCCAAGTCCTTCAAGCTCGGTTGGGAGCGTCTGGTCAACACCAAGTCGGCCATCGCTACCGAGTACGGTCCTTCCGAGGTCTCCTATCACCTTTCCATGGTCGAGGGTTATGACGACCTGCTTGCCGGTAACGCTACCGAGCTCAGCGGTGTTACGTGCCCCGACGATGAGACCCTCGTCGTCAAGCTGTCTTCCGCTTACGCTGACTTCCCCTTCGTCGCCTCTCATCCGGCTCTGGCCCCGGTTCCCGAGTGCGCCGAGTCCGATGTCAAGAGCTTCTATCTTGCCCCGGTCGGTAACGGCCCGTTCATGATGGACGGCAAGTGGGAGGATGGCCAGGAGATCAACGTCAAGAAGTTCGACGATTACTATGGCGACAAGGCCAAGATCGATGGCATCCACTTCCAGGTCATCAAGGACATGGAGACTGCTTACAAGGAGTTCCAGGCCGGTAACCTCGATGTCTGCGACGTTCCCGTCGCTCAGATCGATGCCGCCAAGAAGGATCGCGGCGTGTCCAAGGACGGCTACACCATGGGTGACGGCGAGCGCATGCTGCTCGGCGCCGAGCCTTCCACGTACTATCTGACCTGCAACACCACGGCCGAGCCGTTCAACAACGCCGACCTGCGTAGGGGCATCTCCCTGGCCATTAACCGTGAGGCCATCTGCAAGACCATCTTCAAGGGTACCCGTACCCCTGCCGACGGCATTGTTCCTCCGGGCATCGATGGCTACAAGGAGGGCGCATGGGAGTTCTGCGCCTACGATGTCGACAAGGCTAACGAGTACCTCGACAAGGTTGCTCCCGCTGGCGCTAACGGGGATCGTGGCATTAGCGTGACCCTGTCCTACAACCAGGACGGCGGTCACAAGGAGATCATGGAGTCCATCATCGGCGACCTCGCCAAGGTTGGCGTTACCGCTGTCTCCGATACCCCTGAGTGGTCTGCCCTGCTCGAGCAGTATCAGAACTTTAACTATCAGTTCGGTCGTCTGGGTTGGATTGCCGACTACCCGATCATGGACAACTTCCTGTATCCGCTGTTCCACTCCGACTCCCTCGGTGGCGACAACCGCTCCGGTTACAACAACCCCGAGTTCGACGCCAAGGTCGACGAGGCTCGTACTATTGTTGACGACGAGGAGCGCGTCGCTAAGATGCAGGAGGCCGATGCAATGGTCGCTGCCGACTGCCCGGTCATCCCGATTATGTTCTACACGCACACCATCGCCGGCTCCGATCGCATCAAGCACCTCTATGTCGATCCGCAGAAGCACGCCGATCTGGGTACCGCTGAGCTCGCCTAAGAGTTTGCAGCTTCCGTGAGGGTCAAGTATTTACGTAGACCTCATGGGAAACATACAGTTCTCCCTAACCTGGGGTAAACTGGCTGATGGTAATTTTGGGATGCCGGTCTGGCGATCGGCATCCCATTTAGGTTAATCCCTAGATAGGGGAGTGGTATGGGTAAGTACATCGTTAAACGTGTGCTTCAGTTCATCCCGGTGTTTTTGGGCGTTACGCTGATTCTGTTCGCCCTCCAGAATATCGTGCCGGGAGATCCGATCAAGCTGATCGGTGGAGACAAGGCTCTGTCCCCCGAGGTGGAGCTTCAGCTTCGCGTTCGCTATCACCTGGTCCAGACGGACGAGGACGGCAACGCGATCCTTGACGAGAACGGCGACCCCGTTCAAACGTCGCTCGTGGACCGTTACTTGTATTACATGAACGGCCTGCTTCATGGCGATCTGGGCAATTCGTATCAGCGCAAGCTGCCGGTTACGGATATCTTTGCCCAGAAGTATCCGTATACGGTCAAACTTGCCGCGTGCGCCATCGTGCTCGAGGCAATTATGGGTATCGGTGCGGGTATCATTTCGGCGGTAAAGCGTTATTCCTTCTGGGATATTTTGGTAACGCTCACCACGTCGATCCTCGTTGCGGTCCCGGCCTTCTGGCTCGGTATGTTGCTGCAGCTGTTCTTTGGCGTCATTCTCAAGGACGCCACGGGCGGTGCAATCTCCATGCCGATCTCGGGTGCCGGCGGTTCCAGCTCTCAGTATCAGGATTGGATGCACTATGTGCTTCCGACCATTACGCTGGCTTCGGTTTCGACCGCTTATGCTGCCCGCATTATGCGCTCGCAGCTGCTTGACGTCATGAACCAGGATTACATCCGTACGGCAAAGGCGAAGGGTCTCTCCAATCGCGCGATCATCGTCAAGCATGCGCTTAAGAATGCACTCATCCCCGTCGTTACCTATATTGGTGTCGACTTTGGTGGCATGCTTTCGGGCGCCATCCTGACCGAGACGGTCTTTAACTGGCCCGGTATCGGCTATGAGGTCTATCGCGCCATTAGCATGCGTGACTGGCCCATCGTTATGGGCGGCGTTACGCTCATCGTCGTCGTCGTTATGGTGATCAACCTGCTCGTCGACATTAGCTATGCATTCCTCGACCCGCGCATCCGCCTTGGCGGTCCGTCGGATAAGGCCTAAGGGAGGTACGTCTCATGCAGGAAACTGATTCTCAGTCTCAGGAGCAGGCTACCGCCACCAAGGCCGCATCTGCTCCCGCCAAGTCCCGCACGCTGTGGGGCGACGCTTTTAAGCGTCTTCGTAAGAACAAGCTCGCCGTTATCGGTGTCTGCTGGATCATCATCGTCGTTGTGGTTGCACTGACCGCAGATCTGTGGGCTAAGCCCTGGCTCGGTTCGCCGACGGCTTCCGACTCGACCACCATGGCCGAGACGTCGCTGCTGGCTCCGTGTGCAGAGCACCCGTTTGGCACCGACGCCCTTGGTCGTGACATTCTCGTCCGCGTTATCTACGGTGCGCGCGTTTCGCTGTCCGTCGGCATTATGGCCACCGCGATCTCCACGCTGATCGGTCTGGTCATGGGTGCTCTGGCGGGTTTCTACGGCGGCATCTGGGATACGATCATCATGCGCTGTGCGGACATCTTCCTGGCGTTCCCGTACGTGCTGTTCGTTGTCGCCATGATCGCCGTTATCGGCCGTGGCCTTCAGAACGTCTTTATCGCCATCGGTATTCTCGGCTGGCCTTCGATTGCGCGCGTCTTCCGCTCTGCAATCTTGACGGTCAAGGAAAACGACTATGTTGATGCTGCGCGCGCGATGGGTGCATCTGATGCTCGTATCGTCGTGCGTCACATCTTCCCGAACTCCGTCGCCTCCATCGTGGTCTACGCGACCATGAACATTGGTGGCGCCATTCTGACCGAGTCCGCTCTGTCCTTCCTCGGCATGGGCGTTATTCCGCCTACGCCTTCGTGGGGCTCCATGATTCAGGACGGTCAGCAGTATCTTCTGACCGCTCCCTGGATGATGATCATGCCCGGTCTGGCAATTCTCTCGACGGTGCTCGCCTTCACCCTGTTGGGTGATGGTCTGCGCGACGCCCTCGACGTCAAGATGAAGGACGCATAAGGATGAAGAAGAACAAGAACTATGTGGACCTGAAGGACCAGCCGGTTCCTGAGGGCCAGCATCTGCTCGAGGTCGATGACCTTAAGATGTATTTCCACACCGAGGATGGCGTCGTTCGCGCTGTCGACGGTGTCTCCTACACGCTCGATCGCGGCGAGACCCTTGGCGTCGTCGGTGAGTCCGGCTCCGGTAAGTCCGTGACCGCCATGACCATCAT
>USGN01000025.1 GCA_900554255.1 uncultured Collinsella sp.
ACGGTTGGCCAATGTCTCGATCTGTAATATCTAGCAGCCAAAATCTTCTCCAGTTGTTACAGATTGAGATGAATGAACGAGCGGACAATCCGAATTTACCTCTTGCGTAACTGTGCATAGTGTATATATACTGTGCTTACCGGTTATATACACGTGTAGCCCAACAGCTAAGGAGCCGCTGTGGACATCATCCTATCCAATTCGAGCGATAAGCCCATCTACGAACAAATATCCTCGCAGGTCAAAGCCCAGATCCTTTCGGGAACGCTCGCTGCGGGAGCCAAACTCCCCAGCATCCGTGCACTCGCGAGCGACCTTGGCGTGAGCGTCATCACCACCAAGCGCGCCTACGCCGACCTGGAGCAGCTCGGTTTTATCTGCACCGTGCAGGGCAAGGGCTGTTTTGTCGCCGAGGGCAACCAGGAGCTCTTGCGCGAAAACCAGCTCTGCCATATCGAAGAGCTGCTTGCGAAAGCGGCAAGCCAAGCCGAAACCCTGGGCGTCACACGCGACAAGCTGCACGAGATGCTCGACCTGGTAGCCCCCGAAACCATGCAGTAGCCATCTGCAAGAAAGGCTATACCATGCAGAACTTGCTAGAACTCAAAGGTATCTCACGCCGTGTGAGCGACCGCTTTTCACTACGCGATGTCACGCTCGCCGTGGAGCCCGGCCAGATTGTTGGCTTTGCGGGCGCAAACGGCGCCGGCAAAACCACGACGATTCGCGCCGCGCTTGGGCTTATAAAGCTCGATGCCGGCGAAGTGCACCTGTTTGGGCAGCACTGTGGCGCCGACGCGCCCGATGAAGCGCAGCGCTGCTTGCACACTCGTGTCGGCCTCGTGCTGGACACATGCCCCTTCCCTTCCACACTCAAGGTGACCGAAGTTGAGGCACTCGTAAGCCCGGCGTACCCCACCTGGAGCCACGACACCTTCGCCAGCCTCATCGACCGATTTGGCCTCGATCCCAAGACAAAGGTCAAGGACCTCTCCCGCGGCATGGGCATGAAGCTGCAGCTTGCCTGCGCGCTCAGCCACCAGGCCAAGCTGCTCGTTTTGGACGAAGCCACCGCGGGGCTTGATCCCATGGCACGCGAGGAGCTGCTTGATGAGCTGCTTGCCTTTGTCGCCGACGGCCAGCACAGCGTGCTGCTCTCGAGCCACATTACGTCTGACCTCGATCGCGCCGCCGACCGCGTCATCTGTATCGATAACGGTTCGATTGTGTTTGACCTGCCGCGCGAGGACATTACCGACCGAGCTGGCATCGCCCACTGTACCCAAGCACAGGCCGCCGAGCTTATGGCTTGCGTCGAAGGCGCCCGTGCCGTCCACCACGCCTATAGCGTGGACGTGCTCGTGCCCAACCGTCGCGAAACGCTCGAGGCCTTCCCAGAGATTCCCTGCGATCGGACAACCATTGATGACTATCTTCGCCTCATGCTGAAAGGGGCTTCGAAATGAAACGCGCCTTTATGTCCGAGCTCGCCATCGTTCGCACGCTTATCCCGAGCATCGCGGGCGTCAGCCTGTTCATCTTCGTCGTGCTAACCCTTGCCAACGCGTCGGATGGCGATTCCGGCATGAGCGCCGGCGCCTGCGCGGTCAGCGCCATGTCGCCCATCATGGTCATGAGCTCGCTGGCCGGCTTCGACAATCAAAACGGATGGGAGCGTTATCGGGCAACGCTGCCTCTCACGCGCAAAGACATTATTTGCGCACGCTACCTGAGCATCATTGTCTTCTCGGCTGTCATGGCGTGCGCCGCCGCGCTTCTGAGCATCGTCTCCATCCCGCTATTCAACAGCGTGGGCATCCCCTCGACGGGACAAACGATCTTTGAGATCGCTATAGCCTCGGCAGCATCGATGCTCATCTCCCTCATGATGGCGTTTTTGGCACAGCCGCTGTTCTTCCGATTTGGACACATGGAGGCGCTGCGCCTATCCGTCGGCCTGTTTGCCCTGCTCTGGTGCCTTGCCATTGCCACGTTGAGCTCCTCCAACCCCATCAGCAACTGGCTCATGTCGATTGCCGGAGCGAATCCCGATCCCGCCGTCCTTGGCTGTCTGTGTGCAGGCATCGCCGCACTTGCCCTCGCGCTATGTGCAATCAGCTACACCGTCAGCACCAAGGTTTATCGAACACGCGACCTGTAATCGACAGCTAAAAAAGCTTAGGTGGTACCCCGCTTATTTTTTCAATGAAACAAGGCGGCATAGCGTCACCACCGCCCCTCACAGCAGGCCGTCTAGTTCTTGGCAACCAAAAAGACACCGTCAGCATATCGAAGGTGAATACTTTTCCGAGAAGTGAACGAGTAAAAACAGCGCCCTGTAGCATCGACATTTTTAAGGACTCAATTCCTGCGGTTTTGTCTAAGAATCCTGCAGTTTTGTTCGAAAAAAGTGTGCATGTTCCAGGGGTCCAGATTTACTCGTTCACTTCGCGGAAAACCATTCACCTTCGATTCGAGCCTTAACCAAATGCCCTCTCGAACTATGGCCCCTGTCTCACCACAGCGATATCAAAGCTTCATGGCGGGACGGTATCATCGGACGCACGCCGTAAATCTGGCGCGGTCGTTCTTGGGGAGGCATTTCGCCCGTGTCGTGGGTCGTCGCAGCATTTGCGTCAGCACTCTTTGCCGGCATCACATCCATCTTGGCCAAATGCGGCATCAAGCAGACCGACTCCGATGTCGCGACGGCCATTCGCACCTGCGTGGTGCTCGTTTTCGCCTGGGCAATGGCGGGCATTTCTGGATCCATTGGAACCATCGGCAGCATCGAACCCAGATCCTGGCTCTTTCTCGTCCTCTCGGGACTCGCTACCGGTGCTTCGTGGATCTGTTACTTTAAGGCGTTGGGCATCGGAGACGTCAATAAGGTCGTACCGGTCGACAAGATGAGCACCGTACTCGCCGCACTGATCGCCATCGTACTTTTTGGCGAGACGAGCAACCTTGCGGTTAAGCTCGTGGGAACCGCTGTCATCACCCTCGGCACGTTTTTAATGATCGAGAAGAAGCAGCCTGCCGGACCCGAGCAGCAGCAAGACCGGACCTGGCTCGCTTACGCCCTCGGCGCCGCCGTGTTCGCGGCGCTCACGTCCATCCTTGCCAAGGCTGGCATCGAAGGCGTCGAATCCAACCTGGCCACGGCAATCCGTACCTGTGTGGTACTGGTTATGGCATGGGCAATCGTGGCAGCTAAAGGCAAGATGGGCCAAGCCGTGCACGTAGACCGCTACGAACTCGTATTTCTCGCGGCATCGGGCATTGCGACTGGCGCATCGTGGCTGCTATGCTACTACGCCATCGCCACAGGCCAGGTGAGCGTCGTGGTGCAGATCGACAAACTATCGATTGTCGTATCGGTACTATTTGCGCGCTTGGCATTCAACGAAAAACTCTCACGGCGCAGCGCCATCGGTCTCGCCCTCATCGTACTGGGCACCGCCGCGCTCGCAGTTTGGAAGTAGCGCGGCCAGCAGCTACATCCTCACACCTGGCTTAGGATGCCTGTACTGACCGTGGGATGCTGTGCGCTTACCGTGCGAGATGGCAAATTTGGGACAACAGTGCAGGCAACGAAGGCAGGCTGCGCACTCCGGCTTTGTCCAGACGGGAAGGCCGTCGCGCATCTCAATCGCCGCCATGGGGCAGCGCTTAGCGCAGAGGCTACACCCGACGCAGCGGCTAGCATCGACGGCAAACTTGCTCGTCTGCTGCATACGCGGCAGCCCAAACGCATGATACGCGCACGATGCAAACAGGGGCACGCGATGGCGCATCATGTTGCCCGTGCGGCGTGCCCGCACCGCCTCGATCACGGCATCAATCTGCGCCTCGGCAGCTCTATTGATACCCTCAACCTTTTGAGGGTCAGACAGGTCGAAAACAGGCGTCCAGGTATCGGGCATCTTGACGCTCATCGCCGCATCTAACTCGAGCCCACGCTCGTGTAGCAGATCGCGGGCGAACTTGGCCGATTGCCCGGTCGTCGAACCATATGTCGAGACATAGAACGTATAGGGGCGCTCGCCGCCCTTTGTGCCGGCAGCAACCGATAGGTCGACAGTCTTCAAAAACTCGATCATCGGTGTCGGCAGACCCCAGGCATACACCGGAGCAACAAATCCCAGCTGGCAGGGGCCTTCCGTCGCAACAAGGCGAAGGGCTTCGGCATCAAAGCGCTCAATCGACATAACTTTGTCGCTTGTCGCCGCTGCAATGCGACGCGCCACATGCTCGCTGTTCCCTGTCGCGCTAAAGTACAGGATCATCTCGTGCCCCTCTGGAGTTGACTCGCGATTAACCGTGCTACTTGCGCAGCGGCTTGGGCAGCGGAATGCCGGCGGCGATAACGGCGGCGATGATCATGCAGACGATACCCTTGAGCGGGAAGCACATGAGCAGCAGGCCCACGACCATGACCGGCTGACGCATGACCGCACCCATCGTCGATGCCGTGCAGACGGCGACGCAAAAGACCGGATCGGCGCCGGTGAGGATGGCCAGTCCGTAGCCCAGGCTTACGCCCGAGAAGATAACCGGGAAGAAGTGACCGCCGCGCCAACCAAGGTTGATGAGGGCGGGGGTCAGCATGGCCTTGACCAGACCGGTCGCGATAAGCACGCCGGCGGGAATGGTCAGATAGGTTTCCATGAGCACGTCGGCCTGGGTCTCGCCGGCAAACATGGTGTAGGGCAGGACCGTGCCGCAGATGGCGAGCGCCAGACCGGCTAGCATGGCCTTGACGACAGGACGCTCCCCTATTGCATGGGCAAGCGCTTCGCTCGCGTGCTCAGAGACAAAGTACAGCCAGCCGCAGACCGTGCCAACCAACGCCAGCGGAATGAGCCAGACAAGTTCCAGGTTGCCCACCTCGGCGGACTCGAACCTGGGCATGCCCATGCCGCCGCCCATGAGCTGGCCGAGCAGCAGGTAGGTGCCCAGGCCGCCGGCAATCGCAATGCCGTAGACCACCGTCTTTTGCGCCTTGGGCAGCTTGATCGTGATCTCGTCGGACGCAGAGCCCTCGTCGCCGTCGGTGCTACCGGCAAGCGGTGCCACAAAGCCAAAGACGGGCGCGGTAAAGAGCGCCGTCAGCGCGGCCTGGGTGCCCAACAGCGTGAGCTCCCTAAACTCGGCGCCAAAGCGGCGCATGCGGTCGCCAACCCAGCTGCACAGACCCGCGATAACGCCGGTCAGGCCGGCCTCCGGTCCAATACTTCCGCCAAACAGCAGCGGCAGCAATGCCGCGAGCGAAAGCTTGCCCAGATTGTCGTACGGGTAGCGACCGTCTTGCTTAACCTTAGCCATCACCTGGTTGAGGTCATCGGTCTTGGTGCCTGTCATCTTTTCGTACAGACCGATTAACAGGCCGCCCAGCAGGCAGACAAAAAACGGGTACGGCAAAAAGCCAAACGGGCCGCTGGCAAGCTCGGGCGAAGCGACGCCCAGCGCGTGCGGAATCTCGGTCCATAGATAGTCGATGCCGTGCTCCATCGCAAAAAAGAACAGCCGGACCGCGGCACCTGCGAACGCACCGGTCACGGCAACGCTAAGTAAAAACAGCGCGCGGTTTTTGGGTTTGGCAAGGTTATCCATCGGGTCCTCCCGCGGTCAAAGTCGACATAGTTACGTTTTATTGTAGAGCGAGCGTTGCCCGAACGAGTCAACCGTCTGCGCCGCGAACGGCACCATTGGGAGCCATAGTGGGGCAAGCTCAAGACTTATCCGTTGATAATCGAGGCAATCTCGCACAAATCGTCGGCAAAGTAGATACCTTGCTGGCGTTGCGGGCTCGATAGGCCCTTATCAATCATGTGCCCGAGCAGCGCCTTGAGGTCGTTGTAGTAACCGTCCAGGTTATACAGGATGCACGGAGCACTCAGGTGCCCCAACGACACAGCGGACATGACCTCGGCAATCTCCTCGAGCGTGCCCGTGCCGCCCGGAAAAGCAATGAACGCATCGCCGAGCTCGATCATCTTTGCCTTACGCTCTGCCATATCACTCGTGACGATAAGGTCGTCGATTCCGTCGTGCTGAAACTCGGCCTCGATAAAAAAGCTCGGCTCAACACCCGTCACGTGTCCGCCTGCCTCGAGCACGCTATCGGCGAGCGCGCCCATCAGGCCCGATTCGGACCCGCCGTATACCAGCGCGTGCCCGTTGGCGCCAATCCAGTTGCCCAGCTCCTGCACCGCGGGCAGAAACGCCGGGTCATTGCCAGTGTTGGCACCCAGATACACGGTGATATGCATATTCAGTCCCCCTGTTGTGGCGCGCGACGTTCGTCTTAGCGCTGGCGTCGACGATACTCGCGCACGCGACGCGAAAGATCGGCAAGCTCGTCGCGATCGAGCTCTTCCAAATGCTCCAGATCATCCATAAAGCGTGCCATGGTGTCCTTTTGACGCATCTTGATAAGCGTATTGCAGTAGTTCACCGCCACGCCCGTGAGCATGGCGATGTAGAAGATGCTGATGACGCTCAGAATGACGGTAATGGCGCGGGCAACCGGTGTCTCGGCCGGGATGTCGCCAAAGCCGATGGTCGAGACTGTCTCAAAGCTAAACCACAGGCCATCGCCAAACGTGAGGTTCGTGGGCTCGGACAGCCAGACGGCCGTCGAGCACAGCAAGTAAAAGACGAGGAATAGCTCCGTAATGCGCACGAAGCCCGCCTGGCGTAACACGTCAGCAAGCGTCCTGAGCTTTTTC
Organism: uncultured Collinsella sp.; assembly: GCA_900554255.1. GTDB lineage: Bacteria > Actinomycetota > Coriobacteriia > Coriobacteriales > Coriobacteriaceae > Collinsella. Next base: position 6,735 of record USGN01000025.1, read on the forward strand.
ATCGCGACCCTTTCCACGGACAACCAATCACGTTCGCTCGGTATTGTCCCACGCCTCCCCCGCAAACGGAACTAGTCATCGGGGACGTTCTTAAATGACTAGTCAAACAAGAACGTCCCCGATGACTAGTCGTTTAAGAACGTCCCCAATGACTACCAGCTGCCGCCTGGGCAGGCTGAGCTGGTATCCTTATGCGGCAATGTCTCGATTCGTTAGGATTGTATGTGAGAGCCGCCACTGTCCTTCGTTCAGTTATATGTCGCACCCTGGCCGCCGCGCTTACCGCGCTCGCCGTACTGAGCGCCGTCGCGCCCGCCCCTGTCTTTGCCGCCGACTCCGATCAGCAGGTCAAAACGGTCCGCGTCGGCTGGCTCGTCAACAACGAGGGCTTCCAGGACGGCACCCCCGGCGAGCGTCTCTCGGGATGGGGTTACGAGTACCTCCAGACTCTGTCGTACTACACGCCCGGCTGGCGGTACGAATACGTCACCGGCACCTTCACCGAGCTTATGGACATGCTCGAGGCGGGCGAGATCGACCTCATGCCCAACATCTCCTACTCCGAGGAACGCGCCCAAAAGCTGCTCTTTTCCTCGAACCCCGAGGGCACCGAGCGCTACTTCATCTACGCCAAGCCCGATCGCGACGATCTGGCCAAGGGTGACCCCCAAGCGCTCCAGGGTCTCACTATCGGTTGCAACCCCGACGTCATGCAAACCTTCGTTGGCCAGCAGTGGCTCGCCAACGAAGGCATTACCTGCACCTATAAAGAAATCGACACTGGCGGTGCCCTCTTTGACGCGCTCGCAAACAACGAGGTCGATGCCATCATCATGAACGACACGACCTCGTCGCCCAGCGCCTCCCCCATGTTCTACATTGGTTCGAGCGACTACTTTTTTGCCGTCCCCAAAAGCCGCTCCGACCTGATGGACGACATCAATGCCGCCATGTCGGCAATCGCCCGCGTCAACCCACGCTATATCGACGAAGTCAAATCTAACTACTCGGCCCAAAACAGCGGTTCATCATCGCTCAACGGCCCCGAACGTTCCTGGCTCAAAGCAAATGACAACACCATCACGCTCGGCTACATTACGGGCAAACTCCCCTACTGCAACGAAGACGAAGACGGCAAAATGGAAGGCTCGCTCGCATCGCTTGCGACGACGCTGCACGATAAATTTGGCATTACGGTCAAAACCGTCCCCTTTGATAGCTACAAGATGATGTCAAAGGCCCTGTCAAAGGGAAGCATAGACGTTGCGCTGCCGGTATACCGAGATTACTGGTTTGCCGAGCAAACAGGCGTTGCGCAGTCGGTATCGTTGGGGACCATATCCCTCACCGCCATCCACACCGGCAGCGACCTGAACAAAGACCTTCAGAACATCGCCTGTACCAAATCATCATTTGTCAACAAAAATGCACTTGAAAATCTGTTCCCCACAGCGACCGTGACCGAATACCAATCCGACAATGAAGTGTTCGACGCTCTCAGGAAGGGAACGGCGCGCTGCATCCTCGCTCCCAGTTCACGTGTAAAAACTATCGGCGACCGTCATGATCTCAAGGACTACGAGACGGTCGAGCTCCCTGACACCTGTGAGCTCTCGTGCTGGATTTCGCGCGGAAAGCCCGAGCTGCTGGGAATCATCAACAAGGGCATCATCAATGCCGGAGAATCGCTCTCCGCAAGCAATTACTCCTCCACGTCGTACACGACCCAGGAATCAGACACGCTTCAATTCCTTTTTCGCAACCGCACCGCCATTGCCGCTACCCTCATCGGTATGTTATCGGTCGGCATCGTGCTGCTCATCTGGGCGCTCGCGCGCGCTCGAACCGAGCGCAAAAAAGCCGACGCTGCCAACGCCGCTAAGACGGCATTCCTCACGCGCATGAGCCACGACATCCGTACGCCGCTCAACGGTATCCTGGGCCTTATCGAGATCGAGGAATTGAAGGAAGGCGATATCAAGGTCGCCCGCGAGAGCCGTGCCAAGGCGCGCGTTGCCGCCAATCACCTGCTCTCGCTGATCAACGACATCCTCGAGATGGGCAAAATCGAAGACCGCAAGCTAACACTGGAGCATACGCCTTTTAACCTCAAAGAGCTCTGTGACAATACGCTGGTTCTGTGCAAGCTCCGCGCGACCAGTAACGGCATCACCATGCAGGACAATAGTCTGCCGTACGCCACGGGGCCATACATGATCGGCAGTCCCACCCATATCCGACAGATCATGATCAACCTGTTAGACAACAGCATTAAGTACAACAAGCACGGCGGCTCCGTCACCTTTAGTTCAAAGACCAAGCCACTCGATAACGGGCGCGCGCTCTTTTGCTTTAGCGTTTCGGATACCGGCATTGGCATGACTCCCAAGTTTTTAAAGCATATCTATGAGCCGTTTGCCCAAGAAGGTGACGATGCGCGCAGCAAGTTCCAAGGAACCGGCATGGGCATGCCAATCGTCAAGTCGCTTATTGAACTGATGGGCGGTACGATTGAGATTTCGAGTGAGGTTGGCGTGGGGAGTACGTTCAACGTCCAGATTCCGCTCGATATCGACAAGAACCCTCAGGCGCGGGCAGATACGGTCGAGAGGGTGCTCGACTGCTCGCTCGCCGACATGAACGTGCTGCTCGCCGAAGACAACGAATTGAATGCCGAGATTGCCCAGACGCTGCTAGAATCCGAGGGCGTCGTGGTCACCCGCGCCGCCAATGGCAACGAAGTCGTCGATCTGTACCTGTCACATCCCGCCGGCAGCTTCGATGCGATTCTGATGGACATCATGATGCCAGGCATGGACGGCTATGAGGCAACCCGCGCGATTCGTCTGAGTGAGAAGGTCGATGCAGCCGATATCCCCATCATCGCGCTCACCGCCAACGCCTTTGCCGAGGACGCCAAGGCGGCACACGATGCCGGCATGAACGCCCATCTGTCCAAACCGCTCGACTTTAACAAGCTCAAAAACATGCTCGCCCGCATCAAGAAATACGGAGCTGTTTCGCTATAGTTTGTGCTCAACCACCATACGCAGCAGAAAGGAAGCCAATGATGTTTAGGCCCTTACGTCGAAAGAAACGCGCCATCACTGACGAGGAAGCGCGCAAGTTGCTCGCCACCTGCAAGCGCGGCGTCTTTGCCGTCAACGGCGACGATGGCTACCCGTACGCCATTCCCGTCAACTACTTCTTTGACGCCGAGCACGACAAGATTTATTTCCATGGCGCCAAAGCCGGCCACAAGGTCGATTCACTCAAGCGCGATGACAAGGTCTGCTTTACCGTTTACGGCAACGAGTGGTACAAGGACGGTGACTGGGCTCCCTACGTTATGAGTACCGTGGTCTTTGGCCGCTGTCGCCTGGCGAATGACACCCCCGCGTTTATCGAGGACAAAGTCCGCCAGCTCGCGCTTAAGTACTACCCTTCTGCCGAAGAAGTCGAGGAGGAAATCGCCAAAGACATCAAGGGCGTCCAGCTCTACGAGATTACGATTGAGCATCTCTGCGGTAAGCAGATTCAAGAAAAGTAAGCCCCTCAGCAGGTCTCGCAAATAGCAATATGGCCCGGTTCCAACCAACCTTGGAACCGGGCCATATGCTTATGAAGCGTCGGCGGCAATGTGCGCTAGTGCCTCGACGAGCTCTTGCGAGCTCACGGGTTTACTCAGGTGCGCGTCCATGCCCGCCTCGCGCGAAAGCCTGCGGTCGTCGGCAAAGGCGTTGGCACTCACGGCGATAATCGGCGTGGTCGCGGCATCCTCGCGATCGAGCGCTCGAATCTGACGCGTGGCCTCAAGGCCATCGATGCCAGGCATCATGATGTCCATCAACACCACGTCGTACTCGTGCGGTGCGCTCGCGGCAAACGCCTCAACGGCAGACTCGCCATCCTTAGCATGCGTCACGACGGCACCGGCACGGCTGAGCGTAAACTGCGCGATCTCGGCATTCAAATCGTTATCCTCTACGAGCAAAACGCGCAAGCCCTGGAGCGCATCGTCATCGCCCGCATCCGCGCGAACTGCCTGAGGAATCTCGGAGCGTTTGCATTTCTCGAACGGCAGACGGATGGTAAACGTCGTCCCCTGCCCCAAGACGCTCGTAAAGCTCATGGTTCCGCCCATAAGCTCGACCAACTGTTTTGCGATAGGCGCGCCCAGGCCAGTTCCCGATGAGGCGCCTTCCACCTGTTGCTCCTCGCGGCAAAACGGCTCG
>USGN01000026.1 GCA_900554255.1 uncultured Collinsella sp.
TGCCCGTTGTGGTGACCGGCGCTGGCAACCCCACCAAGTACATGAAGGCCTGGAGCGATGCGGGCATCAAGGTTATTCCCGTCGTGGCTTCGGTGGCGCTGGCGCGTCTCGTGGCGCGTCGCGGGGCCACCGCCGTGGTTGCCGAAGGCACCGAATCGGGTGGACATATTGGCGAGACGTCGACGATGGCGCTCGTTCCGCAGGTTGTCGACGCGGTCGATATCCCCGTTGTGGCAGCCGGCTGGCGGCATCGCCGATGGCCGCGGGGTGGCGGCCGCCTTTATGCTCGGCGCTGCCGGCGTCCAGGTGGGAACACGCTTTCTGGTCGCAAACGAGTGCACCGTATCCGAACAGTACAAAGAGCTGGTGCTCAAGGCGGGAGACACCTCGACGCGCGCGACTGGCCGTTCGACGGGACATCCGGTGCGTGCGCTCAAGAGCCCCTTCACCAATGCCTACGCCAAAAGTGAGGCGGCGGGCGCAAGCGCCGAGGAGCTTGGGGCCATAGGCACAGGTGCGCTTCGCAAGGCCGCCAAGGACGGTAATTACGAAGAGGGTTCGTATTTGTGCGGACAGATTGCTGGCATGGTCAACGAACGCCAGAGCGCACGCGAAATCGTCGACGATCTGGTCGATGGCGCCGAGCATGTCCTGAAGGGTGCGTCCGCATGGGTAGCATAGCGTTTCTGTTTGCCGGTCAGGGTGCCCAGCATCCCGCGATGGGCGTCGACCTCATCGAGGCGTCACCGGCGGCCGCCGAGGTGTTCGCCATTGCCGATGAGGTACGCCCGGGGACCAGCGAGCAGTGCCGGAGCGCCTCCAAGGAGGAGCTCTCGCAGACCGAGAACACGCAGCCTTGCGTGTTCGTGCACGACTTGGCTGCCGCCGTCGCCCTGCGCGAGCGCGGCGTGGTGCCTGCCGCCTGTGCGGGATTCTCGCTGGGCGAGGTCGCCGCGCTCACCTTTGCGGGGGCATTCGATACGCGAGCGGGCTTTGAGCTCGTGTGCGAGCGCGCGGCGCTGATGGCCACGGCTGCCGAGCGCCATCCGGGCGGCATGCGCGCCGTCATCAAGCTCGATGCAGCGCAAGTTGAGGGCCTGGCAAAACAGGCCGGCGAGGACTGCTGGCCGGTCAACTACAACAGTCCGCAGCAGACGGTTGTGGCCGGAGCGCCCGATGCGTTGCAGGCCCTCGACGTCCTGGTAAAAGAGACTGGCGGTCGCGCCATGAAGGTCGCGGCGTCGGGTGCATTCCATAGCCCCTATATGGCCGAGGCGACCTGTGACCTTGCTGCATATATCCAAGCCGGTCACGCGCCATCCCCGTTGCTCATTCCAGTTATGGCAAACATGACGGCGGCGCCCTATCCGGCCGACCCGCAGGCGGCATCGGATGTCTTGGCCAACCAGGTGAGTCATGCCGTGCACTGGGTCGACACGCTGCATGCTCTGCAGGATCAAGGCATCGACACGTTTATTGAGGTCGGCCCCGGCAAAACGCTGTCGGGCCTGGTCAAGCGTACGTTGAGCGACGTTCGTGTGTATTCGTGCGAAACGGCCGAACAGGTCGCAGCTATTGCCGACGAGCTCGTATAGCCCACAGGGCTGTAACCCGAAAGGAATGACATGGGCAACTTGAACAACGGCGCGCTCGAGCGCAACGACTCACGTCGCGTGGCGCTTGTCACGGGCGGCTCGCGCGGCATCGGTCGCGCTTGTGCCGTGGGCCTGGCGGAGGACGGCTTTGATATCGCCGTCGTCTATGCCGGCAGCGTCGATGCGGCGCACGAGACGTGCGAGGCCTGCGAGGCGGCTGGCGCCACGGCGCGCGCATATCAATGTGACGTGGCCGACCCCGCTGCCGTCAACGCATGCGTGGAAGCGGTCCTCAACGACTTTGGCTCCATTTGGGCGCTCGTCAACAACGCCGGCATCACGCGCGACGGCCTGCTCATGCGTATGGGTGACGATGCCTTCGACCGCGTGCTCGATGTCAATCTCAAGGGCACGTTCAATACGACGCGCGCGCTCACCAAGACCTTTATGCGCCAGCGCGGCGGTTGCGTCGTCAACATGAGCTCGGTCGTGGGCCTGATGGGCAATGCCGGTCAGGCCAACTACGCCGCCTCCAAGGCGGGCGTCATCGGCCTGACCAAGGCGGTGGCGCGCGAGCTTGCGTCCCGCGGCGTACGAGTGAACGCGGTCGCCCCCGGGTTTGTCGAGACCGATATGACGGCAAAGCTTTCGGAGAAGGTTCGCGCGGCAACCGAGGAGCAGATTCCCCTAAAGCGCATGGCGCGCCCCGAGGAAGTGGCCGGCGTGGTGCGCTTTTTGGCGAGTGATGCGGCTGCCTACATTACGGGCGAGGTCGTGCGCGTCGACGGCGGAATGGCGATGTAGAAACTAGGGCCGAACAACGGCTTGAATGAGGAGACCATGATGGAACAGAGAGTTGCAATCACCGGTATCGGTGCCGTATCGCCGCTCGGTAACACGGCGCTTGCTACCTGGGCGGCCATGTGCGCCGGCACGTGCGGCATCGGCCCGATCACGCACTTCGATACCGATGCGTTTGCCGTTAAGGTGGCGGCCGAGGTCAAGGGTTTTGACGGCAACGAGTACTTTGGCAAGCGTGACGCCAAGCACCTGGACCCCTGCGTTCAGTTTGCCCTGGCAGCGTCGGACGAGGCCATGCACGATGCGGGCTTTGATGTCGAGGGCGCCATCGATCGCGAGCGCCTGGGCGTCTACGTGGGTTCGGGCGTGGGCGGCATGCAGACACTCGTCGACAACGTCCACACGATCGCCGATCGGGGGCCCCGCCGCGCATCGCCCTATATGATCGCGATGATGATCCCCAATATGGCTTCGGGCAATATCGCAATCCGCCACAAGGCAAAGGGCCCGACCCTGCCCGTGGTGACCGCCTGCGCGACCTCGGCCCATGCCGTGGGCGAGGCGTTCCGCGCCATCAAGCACGGCTATGCCGATGCAATCCTGGCCGGCGGCGCCGAGGCCGCAATCATCCCCGATGCCGTTGCGGGCTTTACATCCTGCCGTGCTCTCACCACTAATCCTGACCCGTCGACGGCTTGCCGCCCGTTCGATGCAGACCGCGACGGCTTTGTGATGGGCGAGGGCGCCTGCGTGCTGGTTCTCGAGGGCATGGAGCATGCGCAGGCGCGCGGTGCGCACATTTATGCCGAGGTCGTGGGCTACGGCAACACCGATGATGCCTATCACATCACGAGCCCCGATCCCGAGGCTGCCGGCATTGCCCGCGCGATATCGCTGGCGGTGGCCGAGGGCGACGTCAAGCCTTCCGAGGGTCTCTACATCAACGCTCACGGTACCTCGACCAAGCTCAACGATTCGTCCGAGACGGCGGGCATAAAGCGTGCGCTCGGCGAGGACGCGGCACGCGCCGCACACGTCTCGTCGACCAAGTCGATGACCGGCCACATGATCGGTGCCACGGGCGCCATCGAGGTCATGGCCTGTGCCATGGCGCTCGAGCAGGGCGTGGTGCCGCCGACCATTAACTACCACACACCCGATCCCGCCTGCGATCTTGATTACACGCCCAATCGCGCGGTTCGCGCCGACCTTACCTGGGCGCTTTCGACCAACCTGGGCTTTGGCGGGCACAACGCCGCCATCGCACTGCGTAGATATACGAGGAGCTAGAGCATGGATTCCAAAAGACTTGCCGAGATAGCCGATGTTATGGAGGACCGCGGCCTCACGCGCGTGCGCGTTGAGGAGCCCGATGGCACCGCGGTCGAACTCGAGCGCGCGAGTGCGGCACAGCCGGTTGCCGTGCCCATGCCTATGCCGGGTGCCGTGACTGCTCCGGCGGTGGCTCCTGTCGCCATGCCTGCCGCCGCGCCGGAGCCCGCCGCGCAGGTGCCTGCCGCCGCACCGGAGCCTAAGGGCACCGAGGTGACCGCTCCCATGGTCGGCGTTTTCTATGCTGCCCCGGCGCCGGGCGACGAGCCGTTTGTGCACGTGGGCTCCAAGGTCAAGGTCGGCGAGACCCTCTGCATCATCGAGGCCATGAAGGTTCTCAACGAGGTGACGGCAGAGGCGGATGGCGAGGTGCTCGAGATCTGCGTGGCCGACGGCGACCTCGTGGAGTTTGGCAGCTGCCTCATGAGGATCGGATAGGTGATATCCATGAACAAAGAAGAGCTCAAGAAGCTGTTGCCGCATCGTGAGCCGATGCTTTTGCTCGACGAAGCCGAGCTGGTGGGCGACGAGGCCCACGGCAAGATAACGATTACGGGCGACGAGTACTTTTTACAGGGGCATTTTCCGGGAAACCCGGTTGTCCCCGGCGTGATTCAGTGCGAGATGCTCGCCCAGAACTGCTGCGTGCTGCTGATGGGCGATGAGGAGGCGCGCGGCGCGACGCCGTTCTACACCAGTCTGGACAAGGTGCGCTTTAAGCGTCCGGTGCGCCCGGGCGACACGGTTGATCTGGTGTGCTCCATCACGCGTGCGCGCGGGCCGTTCCGCTTTGCGACGGGTACTGCGAGCGTCAACGGTGAGGTTTGCTGCCGCGCCGATATGTCTTTTGCACTCATGCACGAAAGTTAAGGAAGGCTTCATGTTCGACAAAGTGCTCATCGCCAACCGCGGCGAGGTCGCGGTCCGTGTTATCCGCGCGTGCCGCGATATGGGCATCAAGACCGTCGCCGTCTACTCCACGGCCGATGCGGACGCGCTGCACGTGCAGCTTGCCGACGAGGCGTATTGCATCGGCGGCCCGCGTCTTGCCGAGAGCTACCTCAACGACGATGCCGTGCTCACCTGTGCCGTAAAGTCGGGGGCAAAGGCGATCCATCCTGGCTACGGTTTCTTTTCCGAGAAGGCGAGCTTTGTACGCGACTGCGACAAGTATGGCCTGGCGTTTGTCGGTCCTTCGGCCGAGGTAATCGACAGCATGGGCGACAAGGACGCCGCACGTCGAACGGCTGCCGCGGCGGGCGTGCCCATCGTGCCGGGCTGCGATTTGCTCAAAAGCCCCGAGGAGGCAACGGCCGAGGCCGAGCGCATTGGCTGCCCCGTGCTTATTAAGGCGCGTGCCGGTGGTGGCGGTCGCGGCATTCGCAAGGTCGAGCGCGTGGAAGATGCGGCAAAGGCGTTCATCGAAGCGCGTGCCGAGGGCGAGGCCGTTTTTGGCGACGGCGAGTGCTACATGGAGAAGTTCGTCGCGCCGGCGCACCACGTTGAGGTTCAGATTATGGCCGATAAGCAGGGCCATGTGTTTTCGCTCGGCGAGCGCGAGTGTTCGGTGCAGCGCCGCAACCAAAAGCTGATCGAGGAGAGCCCCGCGCCGTGCCTCGACGGACGCGATGATATTCGCGCGCGCATGCACAAGGCGGCGCGCGACCTGGCTCGTGCCGTTGGCTATGAGGGCGCCGGCACCATTGAGTTTTTGTACTCAGATGACGGCAATTTCTACTTTATGGAAATGAACACGCGCTTGCAGGTGGAGCATCCGGTTACGGAGTTTGTGACCGATACCGACTTGGTCAAGTGGCAGCTGCGCGTAGCAGCCGGCCAGCCTCTGCCCTTTGAGCAGGAGGACATGCCGGTCCGCAACCACGCCATGGAGTGCCGCATCAATGCCGAAACGCCGGACTTTCTGCCGTCATGCGGAACGATCACCGCGTTACGTGTGCCGGGTGGTCCGCGCGTGCGCTGGGATTCCGCCATGTTTGCCGGGGCCGCCGTTCCGCCGTACTACGACTCCATGCTCGGCAAGCTCATCGTGTGTGCGCCCACGCGCGACGGCGCCATTCGCAAGATGCGCTCGGCCCTGGGCGAGCTCGTGATTGAGGGCGTGAGCGAAAACAGCGAGCTTCAGCTCGACGTGCTGGCAAACGACGAGTTCTTGTCGGGCATGTATCACACCGATCTGATGGGGCATCTCTATGCTGATGAATAGAAAAGCGAAGACGGTCAATGTCCTTGAGGGGCCGATGACCGAGTCGTGCGCCGAGTTTCCCGCGCGCCACGTGTTTATCAAGTGCCCGGAGTGCCGCCGTGTGATCGATGAGGCGCGCCTGCACGACAACCTCGAGGTCTGCCCTCGTTGCGGCAAACACTTTCGCGTGAGCGGTCGCGCGCGCATGCGCATGACGGTCGACGAGGGCACGTTTGAGGAATGGGATGCCAATCTGGCGTCGGAGGACTTCCTCTCGTTTCCCGGCTATGCCGACAAGCTCAAGAGCGTGAGCGAGCGTTCGGGCGAGCACGATGCCGTTGTGTGCGGCAGGGGCAAAATCTGCGGTTGCGATACCGCGCTCTTCTTTATGGACGCTAACTTTATGATGGGCTCGATGGGCTCCGTGGTGGGCGAGAAGATCTGTCGCGCATTTGAGCGTGCGACCGAGCTGGGATTGCCAGTTGTCGGCTTTACCGTTTCGGGCGGTGCTCGCATGCAAGAGGGCGTGACATCGCTTATGCAGATGGCCAAGATTTCTGCGGCGGTTAGGCGCCACAGCGAGGCGGGCGGCCTGTATATCACGGTGCTCACCGACCCTACGACCGGAGGCGTAACCGCGAGCTTTGCCATGGAGGGCGACATTATCCTGGCCGAGCCCGATGCCCTGACGGCATTTGCCGGCCCGCGCGTGATCGAGCAGAACATGCACAAGCGACTGCCCAAGGGATTCCAGCGCTCCGAGTTTTTGATGGAGCACGGCTTTTGCGATGCCGTTGTTCCGCGTGGCGAGATTGCGCTCACGGTAGGCGAGCTGCTGGCGCTGCACGAAGGGCACGCGCCCAGCCTGGGGGCACCGCACGAGATTGTGCATGCGGGTCGCCGCGGCAAAAAGCTGGGGCACTTGTTTAAGCGCTCGGCGCCACCAAAAACCGCGCTCGAGATTGTCAAGCAGACCCGCTCGGCAGATCGTGCCACGGCGGGCGAGATGATCTCGCTGGGCTTGGACGGATTTGTGGAGCTGCATGGCGACCGTTACTTTGGTGATGACGCCGCCGTGGTGGGTGGCATTGGCTGGAAAGACGGACGTCCTGTGACGGTTATCGCCATCGAGCGCGGCACCACGACCAAAGAGCGCATGCGTCGCAACTTTGGTATGGCACATCCCGAGGGCTACCGCAAAGCGCGTCGCCTTATGCGCCAGGCCGAAAAGTTTGGTCGACCGGTTCTGTGCCTGGTCGATACTTCGGGCGCGTTTTGCGGCATCGGTGCCGAGGAGCGCGGCCAGGGCGAGGCGATTGCCCAGAATCTCGTGGAGATGAGCGGCCTTAAGACGCCGATTGTCTCGGTGGTAACAGGCGAGGGCGGCTCTGGTGGCGCGCTGGCGCTGTCCGTGGCCGACCGCATCCTGATGCTCTCGAGCTCGGCCTATTCGGTCGTGAGCCCCGAGGCCTGTGCGTCGATTCTGTGGAAGGATACCGAGCGCGCGAATGAGGCCGCCGAGGCGCTTAAACTCACGGCTCCCGATCTGTTGGCGCTCGGCATCATCGACGGCATTGTTGATGATAGGGGCCTGTCGCATGAGGAGATCGCCGGTGCCGTCATGTCCTCGGCATTTGATGCCTTCGATACGCTTGGGCGGCTCGACGACGCGACCCTCACAAACCTCCGCTACGAAAAGTACCGCGCAATCGGTCAGTACCGCACGATGTGACTAGGGGACAGTCCGCATGTCATATTGGGAAAGGGTTCCTGTGTCACAAGTTATTCAATCGACCTTGGCGACGGTAAGGGCAAACGCCATGGCCGTGGTGGACTATCTGTCCAAAAGCATGATGTCGGCGCTGCCGTTTATTGTCTGCGCGGCGTTGTTCCGCACCGTCGCCGTCATTATGGGCGAAGGCATGCTGGGCCTGTGGTCTGCCGATTCCGAAATCTATCGCCTGTTCTACAGTTGGCTCTATAACGCCGGCTACTACTTTTTGCCCGTTTATCTTGGTTGGGCGGCCGCCCGCTTGCTCGGAGCAGCTGGGCATGATGCTGGGCGGCGTATTGATTGCGCCCGATCTGCTTAAGCTCGTCGATGCCGCATCGACGACGGGGGCATCGATGACTTCCGTGTATGGCCTGCTTCCCGCGCCGGTCAACGATTACACGACGACTGTTATTCCGGTTCTCATCTCGGTGCCCGTGCTATGGCGAGTGGAGTGTTTCTTTTCGCGCGTTATCCCTAAGGCCGTGGCGTTTTCGTTCGTTCCGTTTGCGACCATGCTTGTCATGGTTCCGGTTTCGCTGTGTATTACGGCACCGGCGGGCAGCTATCTGGGCATGCTGTTGGGCCAGCTTATGTTTATGCTTGGCAATTCCGGTGACATCGTGTCGCTGCTCACGCTCATGGGGCTTGCCGCGGGCTGGGAGTTCCTTAAGATCGCGGGCGTCAGCAACGTCGTCCTATCGCTCGCCTATGCGCAGTTTATGAGTGTGGGAACGGATTCGTGCATCCTGATCGCCGCGACGATGGCAACGTTCGCCGTTTGGGGCATGCCTTTTGGCGCGTCGCTCCGCGTTGCGGATAAGGACGAGAAGGCGCTCATGCTGGGCTATTCGATCTCGGGCGTGCTTGGCGGCGTAAGCGAGCCGGCGCTGTACGGTTGCGGCTTTAAATATGGCAGGTGCCTGACGTGCATGGCCATTGGCGGCGCCGTCGGAGGCCTTGTTGCGGCCGTGGGCCACGTTACGGCCTATACCATCGGCATGACGAATGTCCTCATGGTCATTGGCTTTGCCACAGGTGGTTTTTCGAACCTGCTGTGGTGCTGCTTTGCCGGCGGTGTGGCATTTGCGGTGTCTGCGGCGCTGAGCTACTGCTTTGGTGTGGTGCCGACGAAGGAACAGGCGACGGAGGACGGAGCCGATTCGCCCGAAACAGTGGCGAGCGCTGCTGAAGTAAGCGCATAAACCTGTGCGACAAAAGGACGATTCTTTTGTCATGCTCCAAGGCCGTGGCCCGTGCGGGCTGCGGCCTCTTTGTATCTGGGAGACAAAGTGGCTACACTACAATCCGTTTGAGCAATAGATATATAAGTAGAACCGTGGGGGCGGATGTAGATGGTCGAGTGGATTGTTAAGCGCGCACAGGGCGATCGTGCGCGTGTGGGCACGTTAGCTGGCATGGTGTGTATTGTCGTCAATGTTGCGCTTTGTGCTGCGAAGGGTGCAATTGGTGTGGTTTCGGGATCGGTTTCGATTGTGGCGGATGCCATGAACAACCTGTCCGATGCCAGCTCGAATATCGTGAGCGTGCTGGGCTTTAAGCTGGCGAGCAAGCCGGCCGACCCCGAGCATCCTTACGGCCACGGTCGCTACGAGTATCTCTCGGGTTTGGTCGTGGCGGCACTCGTGCTGCTGATTGGCGTTGAGCTGGTGAAGTCCTCGGTCGAGCGCGTCATCCACCCCGAACCTGTCGAGTTCTCGCTTGCCCTGGTGGCAGTTCTAGTGCTTTCGATGGTCGTAAAGCTCTGGATGGCGGCCCTCAACCAAAAGCTCGGCGATCGCATTGAGTCCGAGACGCTGCATGCGACCGCGCAGGATTCCAAGAACGATGTCCTTGCCACGGGCGCCGTGCTGGCGTGCGCAATTGTTTCGCAGGTGACGCACATCAATCTTGACGCATGGGTCGGCCTTGCTGTTGGCGCCTATATTGGCTGGAGCGGCTTTGAACTCATCCAGGATACGGTGAGCCCACTTTTGGGCCAGTCGCCCGATCCTAAGCTGGTCAAGCACATTCGAGACAAGATCATGAGCTATCCCGGCGTTTTGGGCGTTCACGATCTGATGGTTCACGATTACGGCCCGGGCAGGAAGTTCGCAAGCGCTCACGCCGAGATGGCAGCCGAGGCCAGCCCTCTGGAAAGCCATGACACGCTCGATAACATCGAGCAAGCGTTTAGGGACGAGGACGGCATGATCGTCACGCTCCATTACGATCCCATCGTGACCGACGATCCCAAGGTGGCGAGCATGCGCCTGCGTATTAACGCAATGGCTCAGGAGATCGATAGCCGCCTTTCGATTCACGACCTTCGCTGCGTGCCGGGTCCTACGCACACCAATGTGATTTTCGACTGCGTGCGTCCCTCGGATCTGCAGATGAGTGCCGAAGACTTAAAGCACACGCTGGCGAAACGTGTCGAATCCGAATATCCCAAGTCGATTGCCAAGATCACGATCGACGAAGACTACGTAGGCCATACCCACGAGTAGGGCTGTGCCGGCAAAGCAAGTTATACAGAAGGGGAGAATATGAAGAGGCTGTATCTGCTCCGCCACGGTCAGACGGAATTCAACGTTAAAAAGCTCGTCCAAGGTCGTTGCGATTCACCGTTGACCGACCTGGGCCGTCAACAGGCACAGGCAGCCGCCGCATGGCTCAAGGCCCACGGCGTCGTCCCCGACAAAATGGTCTCATCACCCTTAGGCCGAGCCATGGACACGGCGAGTCTCGTCGCTACCGAACTCCTCGGCTCGGATGCAGCAGTCGAGCCCTGCGAAGGCATCATCGAGCGCTGCTATGGAACCTTCGAGGAAGGTCCCCACGACGCATTGCCTACCGACGTCTGGGATCCCGGCGAGGATTTGGTCCCCTTCGGTGGAGAAGGAAGCCGCGCGCTGCAAGAACGCATGGTGGACACTCTCACCAATATCATGGGCGCCGAGGGCATCGAAACCCTCCTAGCAGTAAGCCACGGCAGCGCCAGCCGCCAATTCATCAAGGCTGCAGCCCCAGGGGGCTTCAAGCTCCCAACAAAACTCCCCAACTGCGCCATCATGATCTTCAATTTCGATGAGGCAAAGCCACAAGCAGAAGGCGAGCCAATGCAATGCAAGTTCACCCTCCAGCAAATAGTGGACCCTCAACAAAGTAATTAGCTGAGCGAGCAGAGTTAAGCAGACATCAACGTGTTGTCTCCCGAGCTTGGCAGAGGGGCGGCGAAATATATTAAGTT
>USGN01000027.1 GCA_900554255.1 uncultured Collinsella sp.
ATCGACCAGCCGATGCCGGAATGTTCTGCTTTCGACTTTGTCCGGCAGCAGAACAAGAACCGCCTGTCGGAAACGGCCCTTGAATATTATGGCCGGAAGTTCACCTATGCAGACCTCATCGTGAACACCAAGAAGACCGCTGCTGCCTTCCGGGCGGCAGGCGTCCGAAAGGGTGATATCATCACCGTGGTCAGCGTGATGACCCCTGAGGTCATCTATGCGTTCTACGCCGCCGACCGCATCGGTGCGACCCTGAATCTGGTGGACCCCCGGTACAGCGCCGACGGCATCCATGAGTACATCGAGGAAGTGGATTCTCATCTGCTGATCTGCCTGAACGTGGTGTATGACCGCTGCCGTCAGGCCGCCCGGCGCACCCATGTGGAGCGGGTCATTGTGCTTTCCCCGGCCGATTCGCTGCCCCTGCCGCTGGCCATCGGCTACAAGGTCTCCAATCCCGACCGCAACAAGTACGACTCCAATACCCTGATGTGGAAGCAGTTCATCGCAAACGGGCAGGACGCCAGCACATCCGGCGAGCCCTATGACCCCGACCATGCCTGTGTGGTGGTCCACACCGGCGGCACCACGGGCTCGCCCAAGGGCGTCATGCTGACAGACAACAGCTTCAACGCCATTGCACAGCAGTTCTCTGCCTATGACACCCTGTTCCAGAAAGGGCAGAAGCTGATGAACATTATGCCCCCGTTCATCGCCTACGGCTATGCCTGCGGCGTGCACCTGCCGCTGGTGCTGGGCCTGACGGTGGTCATCATCCCCAACCTGGACCCTGCCAAGCTGGGCAGCCTGGTGCTCAAGTACAAGCCCGAGATCATGTTCGGTGTGCCCGCCCACTACCAGCAGCTGGCCGCCGACCCGAAAGTTCAGAAAAAAGACCTCTCGTTCATTCACAACTACGCGGCTGGCGGCGACGCCATTTCGCTGGGCGCGGAGAAGACGGTCAACGAATTCCTGGCCTCCCACAACGTGGAGTACCCCATGGCCAAGGGCTATGGCATGACGGAAGTTGCCTCGGCCGCCACTGTGGCCGCCGGTAAGAACAACAAGCCCGGCAGTGTGGGCATTCCCATGGTCAACACCCTCGTCTCGGCGTTTGAGCCAGGCACGGACAAAGAGCTGCCCATTGGTCAGCGCGGCGAGCTGTGCATCACCCGTGCCCAGGGCAAGCTTTCCGCCCTTGAGGAAAAGCTGGCCAAGGAGCCTGTTTCCCTGGCCACCTGCGCCATGGGCCATACCCGCTGGGCCACGCACGGCGTGCCCGCCGAGCGCAATGCCCATCCCCATGCTTCCAACGACGGCCGCCTGGCCATCGTGCATAACGGCATCATCGAGAACTATCAGGAACTGAAGGAAGAGCTGCTGCAGAAGGGCTATGTCTTCCATTCCGAGACCGACACGGAAGTGCTGGTCAACCTCATCGCCGACTGCCACAAGCAGGAAGCCGACCTGCTCAAGGCCTTTGCCGCGGCCCTGCGCCGGGCCCACGGCGCCTACGCCGTCTGTCTCATGAGCCGGGAATATCCCGGTGAGATCTGGGCCGCGCGCATGTCCGCCCCGCTCATCTTCGGCATCGGCACGGGCGAGCACTTCGTGGCTTCGGACATCCCGGCCTTTTTGCCCTACACGCGCACGGTGGTCTTTCTGGAAGACGGCGAGATCGTGCACGCCACCAATTCCGAGTATGAGATCCTGAGCCTGGCCGACCTTTCCCCCGTGGAGCATGAGCCCCAGACCATCCAGTGGGACATGCAGGCGGCCCAGAAGGGCGGCTACCGCCACTTCATGCTCAAGGAGATCTTCGAGCAGCCCCAGGTCATCGTGGATGGCCTGAGCGGCCGCCTCAACGCCGCCCGTGACACCGTGCTCCTGCCCGAGCTGGACGCCCTGCCCGTACCGCGTCGTCTGCATATCGTGGCCTGCGGCACGTCCTATCATTCCGGCCTTTGGGCGCGGCATCTCATCGAGCCCTGGGCCAAGGTGCCGGTGCAGCTGGAGATCGCTTCCGAGTTCCGCTACCGCGAGAGCCTGCCCCTGGACAAGGACGACATGGTGCTGGTCATCAGCCAGAGCGGCGAGACCGCCGATACCCTGGCCGCCCTGCGCATCGCCCGCGAACACGGCGTGCCGGTGCTGGGCCTGTGCAACGTGGTGGGTTCGTCCATCGCCCGCGAGTCCTCGGCCGTCATCTACACCCAGGCCGGGCCCGAGATCAGCGTGGCCTCCACCAAGGCCATGTGCAGCCAGATGCTGATGCTGGCGCTGGTGGCCCTGTACTGGGGCGGCCGTCAGGGCATCATGGACGCTGCGGCCCGCGCCCGCCAGATCGCCCTGCTGGAATCCCTGCCCTCCCAGCTGGATGCCGCCCTGCCCGCCATGCACGAGAAGGCCCGCCAGCTGGCCCGCGCCTATGCCCAGGCCCGCAACTTCTTCTATCTGGGCCGCGGCCACTGCTACCCGCTGGCCCTGGAAGGGGCGCTCAAGCTCAAGGAGCTTTCCTACATCCATGCCGAAGGTTATGCCGCCGGCGAGATGAAGCACGGCCCCATCGCCCTCATCGATCTGGCCTTCCCCACCTTTGCCCTGGCTCTGGACGACGCCCTCTTCCCCAAGGTGAAATCCAACATCGTGGAAGTGCAGGCCCGTCAGGGCAAGGTCATCGCCCTGACCAATCCGGGCATGGATCTGGCCGTGGACGATGTCTGGGAGATCCCGGCCCTGCCCGCTCCCCTGGCCGGTTTCATGGCCCTGCCCGCCATGCAGCTGTTCAGCTACGAGATGGCCGATTATCTGGGCAAGGACGTGGACCAGCCCCGCAACCTGGCCAAGAGCGTGACCGTGGAATAGAGCCGCTCTTCCTTCCCTGACATATGAAAAAGGACGCCGTGAGGCGTCCTTTTTGCGTCTGGCCCCATGTGCCCACTGGGGCTCAAGAGAACTTTTTTTGCTGGTGGGGGGCCCGTTGGGGACCTTCAGCACAAAAAAATCATAGGAGTGGTGCCGCTTGGCACCCTTCAAGATAAAGCGCGTTCGGGGGAGGGTGGAGGGCTTTTGGGGAAGGGCCCCTTTTCGCGCCAGTAAAGGGGGGCCTTCCCACCCCAAAAAACGCGCGCACCTTCCGGGCATTGCCAAAGCATTTTGGCCTGTGGCATAGTATCTGGTGCAAAATTTCACGCCCGCCGGATGCTTGCGCATCGCCCCGTCGCCGTGGACGGGGAAAGGCCGGGCCTGCCTTTTATCGCCATCACGGCACAGCACAGACTACGCAGGAAGCAAGATGATCCAACTGAGCGACAAACCGGTCATTGTGCAGGGCAACACCCTGATGGAACAGGAAGAAGCCGCGGCGCGCGGCATCGACTGCGCCGCTGCCCGTCAAAATACCCTGGCCTGGAACATCCTGGCCGCCCACAACACGGCTGCCGGGGACGACCCCACCCTGCGCCTGCGTTTTGACGCCCTGGCCTCGCACGACATCACCTATGTGGGCATCATCCAGACGGCCCGCGCCAGCGGCCTGGAACGCTTCCCCATGCCCTACGCGCTCACCAACTGCCACAACAGCCTGTGCGCCGTGGGCGGCACCATCAATGAGGACGACCACCTCTTCGGCCTGACCGCCGCCCGCAAGTACGGCGGCATCTTCGTGCCGCCCCATCTGGCGGTCATCCACCAGTACGCCCGTGAAATGATGGCCGGTTGCGGCAAGATGATCCTGGGCTCCGACAGCCACACCCGCTACGGCGCCCTGGGTACCATGGCCGTGGGTGAAGGCGGCCCCGAGCTGGTCAAGCAGCTGCTGGGCAAGACCTACGACGTGGCCCGTCCCGAAGTGGTGCTGGTCTGGCTGGAGAACGCTCCCCGTCCCGGCGTGGGCCCGCAGGACATCGCCATCGCCCTCATCGGCGCCGTGTTCAAGAACGGCTTCGTCAAGAACCGGGTCATGGAATTCGCCGGCCCCGGCGTGGCGGGCCTTTCCGTGGAATACCGCTGCGGTATCGACGTCATGACCACCGAGACCACCTGCCTGTCGAGCATCTGGGCCACCGACGAGGATACGCACGCGTTTTTGGCCATGCATGGCCGCGGCGACGACTACCGCGAGCTCAAGCCCGCCGATGTCGCCTACTACGACGGCTGCGTCGAGGTCGACCTGTCGAGCATCAAGCCCATGATCGCGCTGCCGTTCCATCCTTCCAACGGCTTTGAGATTGACGAGCTCAACGAGAACCTCGAGGACATCCTTCACGAGGTGGAGCTTGAGGCCGCCAAGATCGGTGAGGGCAAGACGCACTTTAGCCTGCTCGACAAGATCATCGACGGCAAGCTACACGTGCAGCAGGGCGTTATCGCCGGCTGCTCGGGCGGCAACTACGACTCCGTGGTCCAGGCTGCCCGCGTGCTCAAGGGCGCCAACACCGGCTGCGGCGAGTTCTCGCTGTCGGTCTATCCCACGAGCCAGCCCGTGGCACTCGAGCTTACACGCCGCGGCTATATCTACGACCTTATGGAGGCCGGCGCGATCGTGCGCACGGCATTCTGCGGCCCGTGCTTCGGCGCCGGCGACACACCCGCCAACAACGGCCTGTCCATCCGCCACACCACGCGCAACTTCCCCAACCGCGAGGGTTCCAAGCCGGGTAATGGCCAGCTGAGCGCCGTGGCCCTGATGGACGCCCGCTCCATTGCGGCGACGGCTGCCAACGGCGGCATCCTGACGCCAGCGACCGACCTGCCCGAGGAAACTTGGGACGAGGCCTGTGAGTACACCTTCGACGACGCTCCCTACAAGAAGCGCGTGTACTGGGGCTTTGGCAAGGCGGAGCCTGCCGACGAGCTGGTCGAGGGTCCCAATATCAAGCCGTGGCCCGCGATGGAGCCGCTCGGCGACGATATCCTGCTCAAGGTGTGCTCCAAGATCATGGACCCGGTCACCACGACCGACGAGCTCATTCCTTCGGGCGAGACGAGTTCCTTCCGCTCCAACCCGCTGGGCTTGGCCGAGTTTACGCTGAGCCGTCGCGATCCGGCCTACGTGGGCCGCTCCAAGGAGGTCGACGCGGTGGAAAAGCGCCGCGTGGCCGGCGAGGCCGCAGGCGACCTGGCGGCACTCGATGCCGAGCTTGCCGGCGTGTTTGAGGCACTGGCCGGCGCCGGCGTCGCGGCCGATGCCAAGGCGACCGAGTATGGCTCCATGCTCTATGCCAAGAAGCCCGGCGACGGTTCTGCCCGCGAGCAGGCCGCGAGCTGCCAGCGCGTGATTGGCGGTCTGGCCAACATCGTCCACGAGTACGCCACCAAGCGCTATCGCTCCAACGTGATGAACTGGGGCATGGTGCCCTTCCAGATGGAGGCCGAGCCCAACTTTGAGGTGGGCGACTACGTCTTTGTGCCGGGTATCCGTGCCGCGCTCGATGGCGACCTGAAGAACATCGCCGCCTACGTGGTGCGTGCCGATGGTGCGGTCGAGCAGATTGAGCTCTATATTGCCGATATGACTGCCGAGGAGCGTGCCATCGTCAAGGCCGGCTGCCTGATCAACTACAACAAGTTCAAGGCCGCTGCCGAGTAACGCACTTAATTGTCCGCCCGGGGCTTACCCTTTCCCGCCCGCTCACGCGCTTCGCGAGGGTCGCGTTCGGGAAAGGGTAAGTCCCGGGCTACATTTCTGCGTTCTCGTTGGGTCTTGAGGGACGCTAAAAATAGACTTGCTTGATGCCGCCTCTGTTGTCGGGACGGCTTCTTTTTGTCGAAAACCGCCACAAAGGGGGCAGACATCTTTGTGGTGGTGGGGAACGAGCTCGATGTTGTTGTGATTGTTGAGCGGTATGTTAATGAGCGTCTCTACAGGATTTCATCTGGGCTGGCGGGCTTGGTTGTTTTGGGGATGCCGAGTTTGGATGATGCGAAATCGTCAACATTGTCCTTAATTCCGTCTTTGGTGTAGACAGTGACCATATAGGTGCTGTGTCCGAATTCGCCCTTGTCGCGTGTTGCCCAGGCATCCCAGTAGGCGGCCCCGTTTCGCCCTTTGATTTTTCCGACACGGCGGAGTTCTGTTCGCTTTAATTTCCGGTTGCTATAGATGGTTCGACCGGCTTCCGCGGTGAGCCCGCACTGTCCAAGCAGCTTGTCGAGGACTTGGTTCATGTGGCGCTCATCGGTGTTTGGTGCGTAGTCGTAGGCGAGGGTGATGGAGTCGAGTGGCTGGTCGTCGATCAGATAGTTTAGCGCCTGAGGTTCAAGGCAGAAATAGGGGGAGCATCCGTCGACCTTGCCGAGCAACGGTAACTTGGACTGCCAACTTCCGGTGGGAATTGCATATTCGTAGAACACGCCACGGCAGACAAAGGAGAGCGAGGTGGCACGCGAGCCGGCGTCGATCATCCCGCAAAGATCGAAGGGCGAGGCGATACCAAAAGAAAAGGGCGTGATGACGATAAGGAAGAGCATCACGATGGGTATGGCGAAAATGGTAATGACGTTGCGACCGGTGGAATGAGACGGCTTCATATGCGCTCCTCGAGACAAAGATCTGTTGAGGATAGGCAGAAATGGATATGTTCAGAGAACAATTCAAGTTTAATCTCATGGCGCGAGATGGTCGACCGTTAGCGTCGAAAACCACCACAAAGGTGCCTGTCCCCTTGGTGGTGGTGAGGAGCGCGCGGCTCCTTTTGGTAATAGTGCTGGCTGGCGGTATCATTAGTGCAGGTGGCGAAGGTTTGCATTGTGGGGTGTTTTGCCGTGAGCCGTTTTGCCCGTATTGGATTGATTGTTTTGGCGCTTGCGATCACCGTGGTTGGCATGGGCGCTGTCGGCATGGCGTTTCTGCCTGCTGCGGTGACGGAGCCGGTGGTCAAGCCTGTGATTCAATCTGTCGAACTTCTGACCGGCGACGACAAGCCTGAGACCATTACCGTTGATTTTGATGAGCAACCGGCTGCGCTTGGCATTAGTAATTATCCACATATTCAGCTTGGGGCCATGCGCTATACCACGGATACAAGCCTGATCGATAGGACGTCCGAGCTACTCAAGGGCAAAACATTTAAGCGTTGGTACGGATATGCGTCCTATCGGGCAAAAGCGAACGACATGGTTGGCGGATGCCACTCTTCTATCGAGCTGGACACTGCAAACGGCGCAAAGTTATGTGATGTCTCGTACGATCCGGGCTACGAGGGCAATGAGGGTCCGGGCATCTACATCATGGACGGCGATGTCGCCTATGTCATGGAGGGCGACCAGACCGAGCTCAACGATTTTATGGGTCAGTGTATCCAAGATGCCTATAAACAGACCTGCTTGCCTGACCCGCAGACTGCACGCGATAGTGGGTCTGCCCGTACATGGCTGTTCGAGGATGAGATGCCCTGGACCGTCGAATCGGGAAGTACGGGTTCGGCGAAGGAGTAGAGACCGCGACCACCACAAAGGTGCCTGTCCTCTTTGTGGTGGTTTTCGGTCTGTCTCGATCTGTAACATCTTGGCCGCTAAAAGTGGGCTTGGTGTTACAGATTTAGATTTTCGATTCGGGCGTCTTCTGTTCGTCTCGATTTGTAACAGATGGAGCTCTATTTGCCGAGTAGATGTTACAGATTGAGACAAACGGGCGCCGTTGGCCATTTCATCTTGATTTGTAACATCTGGAGCCATAAACAGTCGCTAGATGTTACAGATTGAGATAGTAAGGGGACGAGGCCGCAGCGGGCGAGCGTGCCTGCCCCCTATCTCTCAATCACTCAGAAAATCTTATATATAGAGACTTAGATTTGTGTATAAGATCGAGCAAAGCTGGCAACAATACTTCTCGAACAACGTGAAGCCACCCCGTAGGGTGGCCACCCCAAGAGAGGTGATTCCATGAGAATCGATAAGCTAGCAATGACGTCGCGCGAGGCGCTGCAGACCGCCATGAGCACGGCTGCTGACGCGCAGGCCGGCGCGGTGGAGCCGATTCACCTGCTGTCCGCCCTGCTCGGTGCCGGCGAGCGCAATATCTCCGTGATCATCGAGCGCATCGGCGCTGACCCGGCCCAGCTCGCACGCTCCACGCAGGATGCCATCGACCACGCGCCCAAGGTTTCGGGCGAGGGCCAGCAGATGGGTCTTTCCAATGAGCTCGTCCGCGTCATCGAGAAGGCCGAGAAGAAGGCCACCAAAATGGGCGACAGCTTTGTGGTGACCGAGCATCTGCTGATGGCGCTTGCCGAGGACAAGGGCGAGGCCGGCCGCGTTCTGCGCGACGCCGGCGTCACCAAGGAGCGCATCGAGCAAGTCTACGAGGAGCTGCGCGGCGATGACCGCGTGACGTCTGCCGAGGACAAGACGCAGTTTGAGGCACTGGAGCAGTACGGTCGCAACATCTGCGACCTTGCCCGCGCCGGCAAGCTCGACCCGGTCATCGGCCGTACCGATGAGATTCGCCGTACCATCCAGGTCCTGTCCCGCCGCACCAAGAACAACCCCGTGCTCATTGGTGAGCCGGGCGTCGGTAAAACGGCCATCGTCGAGGGCATCGCCCAGCGTATCGTGGCCGGCGACGTGCCGAGCACGCTGCGCGACCGTGACCTCATCGAGCTCGACATGAGCGCGCTGGTCGCCGGCGCCAAGTACCGCGGCGAGTTCGAGGACCGCTTGAAGGCCGTGCTCAAGGAGGTACAGAAGTCCGAGGGCAAGGTCATCCTGTTCATCGATGAGCTCCACACCATCGTGGGCGCGGGTGCCACCGAGGGCTCCATGGACGCCGGCAACATCCTGAAGCCGGCGCTTGCCCGTGGCGACTTGCATGCGATCGGCGCGACTACGCTTGACGAATACCGCAAGTACATCGAGAAGGACGCGGCGCTCGCCCGTCGTTTCCAGACCGTAATGGTCAGCGAGCCTACCGTCGAGGACACCATCTCGATCCTGCGTGGCCTCAAGGAGAAGTACGAGATCTTCCACGGCGTCCACATTACCGATAGCGCGCTCGTGGCCGCCGCCGACCTCTCCGATCGCTACATCGCCGACCGTTTCCTGCCCGACAAGGCCATCGACCTGGTCGATGAGGCGGCAAGCCGTCTGCGCATGGAGCTCGACAGCATGCCGGTTGAGATCGACGCCACCACGCGTCAACTCACCCAGCTGCAGATCGAGGAGCAGGCACTCATGAAGGAGACCGACGACGCCTCCAAGGAGCGTCTGGAGGCCCTGCGCCAGGAGATTGCCGAGGTCCAGGAAAAGCTCAATGTGCAAAAGGCCGGCTGGCTCAACCAAAAGAACGCCATCGACCACGTGCAGGAGCTCAAGGGGCAGCTCGACGAGGCCAAGAGCGAAGAGGAGCGCGCGACGCGCAACGGCGACCTGGGCCGTGCGTCCGAGCTTCGCTACTCCGTGATTCCGGGCCTGCAGCAGCAGATTCAGGATTCCGAGGCTGCGCTCGAGGCACAAAAGCAGCAGGACGGCGAGGGCCTCAACGAGCAGGTGACCTCCGATGAGATCGCCGAGGTCGTGAGTGCCTGGACCGGCGTGCCCGTGTCCAAGATGATGCAGGGCGAGCTCGACAAATTGAAGGGCTTGGAGGGTGAGCTGCATAAGCGCGTCATCGGCCAGGACGAGGCCGTCTCCGCCGTCGCCGCAGCCGTGCGCCGCAGCCGTGCGGGCCTCTCCGATCCGGACAAGCCCATCGGCAGCTTCTTCTTCCTGGGCCCCACCGGCGTGGGCAAGACCGAGCTCGCCAAGGCGCTTGCCGAGTGCCTGTTCGACGACGAGCGCGCGCTTGTGCGTATTGACATGTCCGAGTACATGGAGAAGTTCAGCGTCCAGCGTCTGATCGGTGCGCCCCCGGGATACGTGGGCTACGACGAAGGCGGCCAGCTCACCGAGGCCGTGCGCCGTCGTCCCTACTCCGTGATCTTGCTCGACGAGATGGAGAAGGCCCATCCGGATGTCTTTAACGTGCTGCTGCAGGTGCTCGACGACGGCCGCCTGACCGATGGCCAGGGTCGCCAGGTGTCCTTCAAGAACACGATTATCATCATGACGAGCAACGTGGGCTCCAAGGCCATCGCCGACCTGTCCGGTAAGGACGAGGAAGAGATGCGCCATCAGGTTGACGCCGCCATGGCTCAGACCTTCCGCCCCGAGTTCCTCAACCGTATCGACGATATCGTGGTGTTCCATCCGCTCGGCATGGCGCAGATCGAGAAGATCGTCGATATCCAGCTTGCCGACGTCCGCGCACGCCTGGCCAAGGAGCGCATGACGCTTGCCATCACCCCGGCGGCCAAGCAGATGCTCGCCGTGGGTGGCCTGGACCCGGTCTTTGGCGCCCGTCCGCTCAAGCGTCTGGTTCAGCGCGAGGTCGTGGATGCCATCGCGGCCGCTATCATCGACGGCACGGTGCGCGAGGGCGATCAGGTGACGGTCGATGTCGACAAGGACGGCGGCTTTACCGTCGTGTGCGATAACACGCCGGCGGCCACCTACGAGGTCCCCGACGCCGAGTAGATTTTGGGCCATGCCTTAAAATCTGCCAGTCGTCTCTAAACGCCAAGGGCGGCGGATCCAATTGGGTCCGCCGCCCTTTTTCGTGCGACAATCGATGGTGTTGAACATGAGTACATGGCAAGGAGCTATGTAGATGAAAGACGAGAACAAGACGAACGCGCCGGCGGCCGATGCCGCACCCGCCGCACCCAAGCCTGCGCCTAAGCCGGTGCCCAAGCCGCGCGACCCCTACATCCGTGCCGAGAACGAGGACGATGACGGCTACGATCCCTACAGCGATCGCCGCCCCGAGCGCG
>USGN01000028.1 GCA_900554255.1 uncultured Collinsella sp.
TATGCCTTGCCTTTTTCATGCCAACTTGTTCGCTCTGGACGTCGCTCGCTGTCCGTCCTCTATCTGCGGCGTTGACTTGGTTGACACTTAGAACATCGATGTAGTCATTGGGGACGTTCTTAAACGACTACCCAACGGATATTGCCCACATGGCTCGCATGACAGCCGTCTCTTTTATGTTTCCTTTAGCCGTCGCTGTCTAGGATGGGGGTTAGTCGATAGGAAGGGAGCACCGGGATGGACGATGCGAGCGAGCGCGCAATCGAAGAGGACATGCTCGATCAGTTCAACTACTTTGATGATGAGGACGAGGAGCTGATCGACCGTCGCGAGCCAGCGCCGCTTGATTCCTTTGATCTGGTCGATGAAGAGGCTGATGTGGTTGAGGGCGAATCAGCGGAGCCTCCACAGCCTTCGCGCCTTAACTCGCTGCTTTCGAGAGCTCCCATGCACCACGGTGTTCGTGCTGGCGCGCTCCATATGAAAACTGACTGGCACCAGATCGTGACGGCAGGCGATGAACTTGCCGTCGATGCGCCGCTCACCGATAAATCATCCATCATCTGCCGCACCGGTATGCTTATGCTCGCGAGCGGAACGGGTGCCTGGCGTGTACGCGATACCATGAATCGCGTCGCCGCCGTACTCGGTGTCACCATCCACGTCGACTTGAGTCTTCTATCGTTTGAGTGTACCTGCATCGAAGATGGTCACTGCTTTAACGAGGTCGTCAGCCTGCCGACAACCGGCGTCAATACTCATCGCATTTGGATGATGGAGAGTTTCCTCAAGGAAATCGAGACCTATGGTCGTCGCTTCACGGTGCACGAGTATCACGAGATGCTCAAGACCGTTGAGAGTTCAAAACCTGATTACGCACCTTGGCAACAGGGCCTTGCGGCGGCCTGCGCCTGTGGCGCCTTCGTCTTTTTGCTCGGCGGCGGTCCTATTGAGATGGCATGCGCGTTCGTAGGCGCGGGTGTCGGCAACTTTGCCCGCTCCCATATTCTCAAGCAGGGCCTTGGTCAGTTCAGCGCGCTGACGACCGGCGTTGCGCTCGCTTGCGTTTCGTATCTGCTAGCATTGCTCGGCCTTGGCCAGGTCATACCGGGGGCAATGTCGCACCAAGAAGGCTATATCGGCGCCATGCTCTTTGTGATTCCCGGCTTTCCGCTCATTACGGCAGGCCTCGACATCGCTAAGCTCGACATGCGAAGCGGTATCGAGCGCCTTTCATATGCCGTATCGATTATTGTGATGGCGACGCTCGTAGGTTGGATGGTTGCCGAGTGTGTTGGCCTGGCGCCGGACGACTTTGCGCCGCTCGGCCTTTCGCCGCTTGCCCTTACGCTCCTGCGCGTGGTGATGAGCTTCGTTGGCGTATTCGGCTTCTCGGTGATGTTCAACAGCCCGGTAAAGATGGCCGCGGCAGCTGGGCTGATCGGCGCCGTGTCCAATACCCTGCGTCTGACCCTTGTCGATGCGCCGACGATGATTCCCTTCCTGGGCCTCAGCACGGGAATGCCTCCCGAGGCAGCAGCGTTTATCGGCGCGCTGGTATCGGGGCTGCTGGCAAGCTTGGCCGAAGTCAAGCTCACCTACCCACGTATCGCCCTCACGGTGCCATCAATTGTCATTATGGTGCCGGGCCTGTATCTGTATCGCTCGATGTACTACATGTGCACCTTCGATACGGTCAATATGCTCGGTTGGTTTGTGCGTGCAGTGCTCATCGTGGCGTTTTTGCCCGTTGGTCTGGGTGTGGCACGTACACTCACCGACCCTCGCTGGCGCCACACCAGCTAATTGGTGCAAAGGGGACAGGTTACTTTGCACCCCCAATGAGTTGCGGTGAAATAGGGACTGAATTGCTGCTTAAAGGGTCAAAACAGTCCGTATTCCACCGCAACTTAGGGGGTCGGGGGATTATTGGTGCCCTGCATCTCCATAAACTCAACGCTTACGAAGCGCGCGCCGTTCGTGTTAGGGTAGTTCCACCACATAAGTAGTCGCAGACGCACGTACCACGGGCGGGCGAGATGAAGTCCCAACAGCTCCATCTTGCCCGCCCGTTTTTGTTGCGTGGTGCCGCGGCGTAACACAGAAAGGACAATGCCCTTTATGCCTATCAACAAACGAGAGAGCCTGCTGTTCACCTTTATCATGTGCTTTTGCATGGTGCTCTGGATGAGCATCTACAACGTTGCCCTGCAGCATGGGGCCATCAACGGCGAGGTTGTTGCCGCCGCGTGGCTCGGCTTCCCCGTTGCCTACATTTTTGCCATGTGCTGCGACTGGTTTGTTGCCAGCCCCCTTGCCAA
Source organism: uncultured Collinsella sp. (assembly GCA_900554255.1). Lineage (GTDB taxonomy): Bacteria > Actinomycetota > Coriobacteriia > Coriobacteriales > Coriobacteriaceae > Collinsella. The sequence continues at coordinate 2,322 of USGN01000028.1, forward strand.
GGGTTTCGCCTTTAAATTCCTGGTCACGCCGGGCAAGAGTTCGCCGCTTGCCATGACGCTTGCCGTCAGCTCCTGCATGGTCGTTCCCATGGTCATCATCATGTCGCTCTACGGCGCGTGCGAGGGTCTGCTCCACATGCCCGGCGGCCCGCTCGTAAACCTGCAGATGATGCCGGTGATGTGGCTCATCAACATTCCGCGCAACTTTATCATGGCCCTGCCCTGGAACCTGCTGGTGGCTGGTCCGGTTGCTCGTTTTGTCTTCCGCCGCGCCTTCCCTGTGGGGACGGTTTTCGAGGAGGAGCATGCCGAGCTCTTGGAGCAGGCTATGGCTCCTGAGTGCGAGTAGCTCGCTTAGGGATCTGCTGAGCGCGGGCGACTTGCTTGGTTGGAGCCCTAAGCGTGGATAGCTCTCTCGGCGACATCGCGGGCGTGAGCGGTGCGCATGACCGGAGGCCCCGTGCTGCTCCGTTGCCCGACGTGCTAGCGCGCAGAACAATCTGTTGGTGCATTCGGCGGCTGCTGAAGCGTTTCGGCAGCCGCTTTTTATACGGAGTTTAAATACAACAGTCTGTTGTATTACGTAGAGTGGTATATCTCTAGCAGAAAAAATGCGAGAGACGGAGCATTATGGCGTTGCTAGTAGGACTGGACGTAGGGTCGACGACGACCAAAGTTTACGCGATGCACGAGGATATGACCGAGGCGTGGTGGGGATATCGCCGCCACGGGGCGTGTCAGACAGCGAGCGTGCGCGCCATGCTCGGCGAGCTCGCCGAGCGCTTTCCCCATGAGTCGCTGCGCGTTGCGGTGACCGGCTCGGGTGCGCGCGATATCGCGACCGCGCTGGGCGCCTCGTACGTTCAGGAGGTGGTCGCCAACGCGCTCGCGATCAGCAGGTTCTATCCGCAGACGCGCTGCGCCATCGAGCTGGGCGGCCAAGACGCCAAGATGATCTTCTTCCGCACCAACGATAAGGGAGACATCGAGGTTGCCGACATGCGCATGAACGGCTCGTGCGCAGGCGGTACCGGTGCATTTATCGACGAGATGGCAAAGCTCATGGGGGTCGGCACCGAATCGGGCGAGTTCGAGCAGCTCGCAAGCCGGGGAACGACCGTCCACGAGGTCTCGGGCCGCTGCGGCGTGTACGCAAAGACCGATATCCAGCCGCTGCTCAACGAGGGCATTCCTACCACCGACCTGGCGCTTTCGGCGCTTCACGCGGTCGCCCGCCAAACGATCGGCGGTCTGGCCCAGGGTATCGACATCGAGCCGCCGGTAATCTTCGAGGGCGGTACGCTCGCCTACAACCCCACACTGGTCCGCGTGTTCCGGGAGCAACTGAATCTATCGGACGATCAGGTTATCGTCCCGCGCGATCCGCAGATCATGGTCGCGCGCGGTGCCGCCCTGTCGCTGACCGACATGTTCGCATCGTCCCAACCGATCGACCTTCCCGACGCTTTTGTCCGGCTGGATAAGCTCGAGACGGTCGCGCCCGCAAGCGGGGAGGGACGTCTTGCCCAGCCCTTTTTTGCCACACCTGCCGAGCAGGCGGATTTTACGGCACGCCATGGCAAAGAGACGCCGGCAAAGGGTCCGGATGCGTATGCGCCCGGAGAGACGGTGCGTGTGGCGCTCGGTATCGATTCGGGGAGCACGACGACCAAGTTCGCCCTGGTCGATGAGGCGGGTGAGCTTGTCGATTCGTTCTACGCGTCTAATAACGGCAGACCGCTCGACGTCGCCCAACAGGGTCTTGTCAGCTTGAAGAACCGCTGGGAGACAGCGGGAGTCACGCTTGCGATCGATGCCGTGGGCACCACGGGATACGGCGAGGAGCTTTTCGCGCGCGCGTTCCACGCCGACTACCATACGGTCGAGACGGTCGCGCACGCCCGCGCCGCGTGCGCATGCGTTCCCGATGCGACCTTCGTGCTCGACATCGGCGGACAGGATATGAAGGCCATCTGGCTCAACCACGGCGTGCTGACCGATATCGTCGTCAACGAGGCGTGCTCTGCGGGCTGCGGCTCGTTCCTCGAGGGTTTTGCCAAAAACCTCGGAATAGCCGTTGAGGATATCGCGACCGAGGCATTTTCGTCCAAAGCCCCCGCCGTTCTCGGCAGCCGCTGCACGGTGTTCATGAACAGCAGCGTCGTTTCCGAGCAGCGGCGCGGTAAGGGTCCGGGCGACATCATGGCTGGTCTCTGCCGTTCGATTATCGAGAACGTGTTCACCAAGGTCATTCGCGTTTCAAATCTCAACCGTCTGGGCGACAAAGTCGTCGTCCAGGGCGGCACGTTCCGAAACGACGCGGTGCTGCGCGCATTCGAGCAGTATCTGGGCAAACCCGTCACGCGTGCGCCCCACCCGGGGCTGATGGGCGCTATCGGTATCGCCCTGCTCGCGCGCGAGGAATGCCGCAAGGGCGACGCCGGCACGTCGTTTATCGGGCTCGATGCCGTGGAGCGCTTCGAGCATCGCGAGTTCGGCGGCGTTACCTGCCGTCGGTGCAACAACCGCTGCCAGCGCGCGGTCGTGGCATTTGGCGACGGCTCGCTTTACGTCACGGGCAATCGCTGCCCGCGCGGCGGCGCCATCTCATGGGATGAGCTCGTGCGCGAGGTTCCCGCGGCGGAGGAGCTGCGTCCGCAGGGTGCTTGCGAGGCACAGGCACCCGGCACGGGGCGCGACCGGACCGCGGCTGCCCCCAATCTCTTTGTCGACCGCGAGAAGCTGCTGTTCGAGTCGTGCCCCACGGTTCCCGTCTGCGGGGGGCGCGATGTCACGATCGGCATTCCCCGTGTGCTCGAGTTCTGGGACACCATGCCGTTCTGGTCGACGTTCTTCAGCACGCTCGGCTTTAAGGTGCGCGTCTCGGGACGCAGCACCAAGGCGATGTACGAGCGCGGTCTGGCGCACGTCACATCCGACACCGTGTGCTTCCCGGCCAAGCTCGTCCACGGGCACATCCGCAATCTCGCCGACGCCGGCGTCGACCGCATCTTCATGCCCATCATCACGACGGTGCCCACCGAAAACACCGCCTCTACCAGCGAGTGGATGTGCGCCGTCGTAAAGGGATACCCCTACGTGATGCGCAATTCCGATAACCCGGAGGAGCGTTTCGGCGTTCCGTTCGATACGCCGCTGTTCCACTGGTACGACGAGGGCGACCGAAACCGCCAGCTCAAGGCGTGGTGCAAGGAGACCTTCGATATCGATGCCGACCTGGTTGCCAAGGCGACCGAGCAGGCGGACCGCGCGCAGCAGACGTTTGAGAACCAGCTGCAGCTGCGCGGCAGGCAGGTGCTCGAGAACGTGCGCGAGGACGGCGGCTACGCGGTGGTGATCGCTTCGCGCCCGTACCACAACGACCCGCTGGTCAACCACGGGCTGCCCAAGCTCTTCTCTGAGCGCGGCATCCCCGTGCTGACGCCCGATGCGGTGCCGGGGGTCTGCAACGTCGATCTTTCCAACAGCCGCATCGACATCGTGAACAACTACCATGCGCGCATGCTGTCGTGCGCGGTCATCGTCGCATCGACGCCCGAGCTCGAGCTCGTGCAGATGGGCAGCTTCGGCTGCGGCCACGATGCGTATCTCACCGACGAGATCGCGCGCATGATGGGCGAGATGGGCTCCAAGGTTCCGATGATGATCAAGCTCGATGAGAGCGACGTCGCCGGTCCCATGGGCATTCGCGTGCGTTCGTTTATCGAGTCGGTCAACCGTCGTCGCGCGGAGGAGCGTGCCGAGGGCGCCCGGGTGCACGCGGTCCATCCGCTCGACGACCCGTATAAGGTCAAGTACACCAAGCGCGACCGGCACGACAAGATCGCGCTGGTCCCCAACACCTCCCATGCGTTCTGCAGGCTCATGACCGCGGCGATGCGCAATCAGGGCGTGCGCGCCGAGGCCCTTGATATCGGGCGCGAGGATGCCATCCGCCTGGGCAAACGCTATGTGCACAACGACATCTGCTTCCCCGCGCAAATCGTGATCGGCGAGGCGCTCGCGGCACTCGAGAGCGGTAAGTACGACCCGCACGACGTCGCCGTGGTGACTGGCAAGTATATCGGCGACTGCCGCCTGACGCACTACATGCCCCTGCTGCGCCGCGCGCTCGACGACGCGGGATACGACTATGTCCCGGTGCTCACCAACGACGACGTCGATGCCCACAATGCGCATCCGGGCTTCAAGCTCGGCCTTGGCCCGAGCATCCAGATCGCCTACGGTCTTCCCATGATCGATACCCTCGAGGCCATGCTTAGGCGCATCCGTCCCTACGAGCTCGAGAAGGGCGCGGCGGACGCTGCGTTCGACCGCGCGCTCGATGAGGTTATCGAGGGCATGGAGCGCTCCGGGCTGAGAGGCCAGGCGACGGGCTTCAAACGCGCGCTTGCGATCATGGACGCCGTTCCGTACGACCGCTCGAACCCGCATCCGACCGTTCTCATCGTGGGCGAGTACCTGCTCAATTTCCATCTCGGCGCCAACCACGAGATCGAGCGCTACCTCGAGGACAACGGGCTCGAGGTCATCGAGGCGCGCATGACCGACGTGATCCGCAAGACCTATTTCTACAAGCATGCGCAGTCGCGCGAGTTCCACGTCGACCTGTCGCTGCCCGAAAAGGCCTGGTACGCCACGGCGGACAACCTGTTCGAGCTCGCGCACGACCGTTGCGACCGCCTGGGCGCGGCGAGCCCGCTCTACGAGCCGCCGACGCGCATGCCCGAGCTCGTGCGCGCGAGCGATAAGATCCTGCACCATACGTTCGATGCGGGCGAGGGCGTGCTGATTCCGGCGGAGATCCTCGAGCACGCCAAACGCGGCTGCCGCAACTTCGTGATCCTGCAGCCGTTCGGGTGTCTGCCCAACCATGTCGTGGGGCGCGGGCTCATCCATGCGCTCAAGGAGCAGTATCCCACGGCGCAGTTCCTGCCGCTCGACTACGATCCCGACGTGAGCTTCGCCAACGTGGAGAACCGTCTTCAGATGCTCATCATGAACGCCAAGGCGCAGGGGTGCGGTGAGGCGCATGGCGAGACCGCGTAAGGACGCCGATGCGCCCGATGCACGCACCCGTATCATCGAGGCGTTTTGGGAGCTCATCGAGAACAACAGCATCTTCGAGCTGTCGGTTGGCGAGGTGACCCGCGCCGCCCGGTGCAATCGCGGAACGTTTTACTACTATTTTCACGATTTCGATGAACTCGTCGCCATCGCCATAGCCCAGCTGCTGCAGGATAACGAGCTCATCACCGATGCCCTCTGGCATTTTTCGAGCGAGGGCGACCTTTCGGCGTTCGACCGGCGCGACGTCCGCTGCCTGCTGCGGCGCATCGTCATCACCATGAGAGCGGGTGCCGCCGAGCAGGTCGTGCAGGGCATCCATACGATCATCATCGACCGCGTGAGAGAGATCGTCCACCCCGACGGAGAAGAGCTCAAGGCAGATTCGAGCTTTGCGGTGGGCTTTCTGGTCTCGGGCATCATGGACTTTGTGATGGCGGTCGGCTTTGCCCGGGAGGGCGGCGAGGAGATAGACCTCGAGCAGCTGGGGGACAGCGCGTGCGCGTACCTGAGGGCGGTCGCCATGCAGACGGTGGAAACGGTCGCGCAAGTCGAGGGCGTCGATACATCCGAGCTGCTCGAACGCGTCTCCAAGGAGGCCGATGCCTATCGCGCATCGCGTGCGACGAGTCCCGACGTGGTGAAAGACGCCTAGGGTTTCTCTTGCGGGGCGCCTGTCGCGCATCGCGCGGTGAGTCCCGCGATGCGGTCATAACCTGCATTCATGTGAGCCGGGTTTATAGATATTCCTCCAGCTGTTAACATAGACAACCTGTGGGTAAAGAGACAAAAGCGCCGCCGACGGGCGGGCGTTTTGATTTCGATGAACTCATGTAAGGAAACGAGCATGTTAGATAGATTTACCGATCGAGCGCGCAAGGTCATGTCGATGGCCAAACAGGAGGCGCTCGATCTTCATTCAAATAAGGTGGGCACCGAGCACCTGCTGCTCGCGCTTGCCAAGGAGGACGAGGGCATTGCCGCCGAGGCACTGCGTTCGCTCGACATCTCCTACGATGACATCATGGATACTCTCAAAGAGGTCCAGACCACGGTTCCCGAGCCCAGTGAGGAGACCGAGGCGGCCAAGCTCGCCTTTACGCCGCTCGTCATTAGCGTGATGGAGCGTTCATTCCGCGTGGCGCGTGAGAACAACCAGACCTACGTGTCGACCGAGCACTTGCTGATCGGCATCGTCGAAGAGGGCAACGGCATGGCCATGGACATCCTCATGCGCCTAGGTGTGTCGTCCGCCTCCATCAAAAAGGCTATCGAGAAACTCACCGCCAAGGACCAGGACAAGAAGCGTCCGCTCGCCGGCGCCGGTGCCGGGCGTCCCGGTGCGGGCCTGCCGTTCTTTAGCGGCTCGGATGCCTCTCAGCAAAAGGGGAGTGGCACCGATACGCTTAAGCAGTTCGCGACCAACCTCACGCAGAAGGCGCGCGATGGCGAGCTCGACCCTGTAATTGGTCGCGAAAAGGAAGTCCAGCGTATGATGGAAATTCTTTCGCGCCGCACCAAGAACAACCCGCTCATTCTGGGCGACCCCGGCGTGGGCAAGACGGCCATTGTCGAGGGCCTAGCTCAGCAGATTGCAGCCGGCAACGTGCCCGAGAACCTCATGAACCAGAATATCTGGACGCTCGACCTGCCGGGCCTCGTGGCGGGTGCCAAGTATCGCGGCGAGTTTGAGGAACGCCTCAAGAACGTGATCCAGGAGGCCACCGAAGCCGATGACGTCATCCTGTTTATCGACGAGATGCACACCATCATCGGTGCCGGTTCTGCCGAGGGTTCCATCGACGCGAGCTCTATGCTCAAGCCCGTGCTTGCGCGCGGTGCCTTCCAGATTATCGGCGCCACCACGGCCGAGGAATTCCGCAAGTACCTCACCAAGGACCCGGCCTTCGAGCGTCGCTTCCAGACCATCGATGTCGAGGAGCCGAGCGTCGAGGACACGGTCAAGATCCTGACCGCGCTCAAGCCGCGCTACGAGGAGCACCACCATGTGCGCTATACGCAGGGTGCTATCGAGGCCGCCGCGAACCTTTCCAACCGCTACATCCAGGATCGCTTCCTGCCCGATAAGGCTATCGACCTCATTGACGAGGCCGGTGCCCGCGCTCGCATCGCCGCGAATCGCGCGCCCGAGCCGGTGCGCGAGGCCGAGCATCGCATAGAGGAGCTCAAGGCCGCCGCGCAGGAGGCCACCGAGAGCGACGACATGAACAAGGCCGCCGAGATTACCGAGCGGCAGAAGGCCGCCGAGATTGAGCTCGCCGAGGCCAAGGCCGCCTGGACGGCCGAGCTCGACGCCAGCCCGCTCACCATCGACGTGAGCCAGATCGCCGATATCGTGTCCGTGACTTCGGGCGTGCCGGTGTCCTCGCTTACCGAGAGCGAGAGCCGTCGCCTGCTGCAAGCCGAAAGCGTGCTCAAGACGCGCATCATCGGTCAGGATGAGGCTGTCGAGGCAGTTGCCAAGGCCGTGCGCCGCAGCCGTTCGCCGCTCAAGGACCCGCGTCGCCCCGGCGGCAGCTTTATCTTCCTGGGTCCCACCGGCACGGGCAAGACCGAGCTCGCCAAGACGCTCGCCGAGTACCTCTTTGGCAGCAAGGATGCACTCATCAGCTTCGACATGTCCGAGTTCGGTAGCGAGTTCGAGGTCTCCAAGCTCATCGGTAGCCCTCCGGGTTACGTCGGTCACGACGAGGGCGGCCAGCTCACCAAGGCCGTTCGTCGCCACCCGTACTCGGTCGTGCTGTTCGACGAGATCGAGAAGGCGCACCCCGATATCTTCAACATCTTGCTGCAGGTGCTGGAGGAGGGCCGCCTGACCGATAGCCAGGGCAAGACGGTCGACTTCCGCAACACCGTGATCATCATGACGTCCAACGTGGGCGCTCGCGAGATTGCGCAGGATGCGAGCGTTGGCTTTGGCACCACCGGCGAGCAAGGTCTCACGTCGAGTGAGATCCGTGGTCGCGCGATGGGCGAGCTCAAGCGCCTGTTCCGCCCCGAGCTGCTCAACCGTATCGACGACATCGTGGTGTTCCAGAAGCTCTCGGGTGAGAATCTCACCAAGATCGCGCACCTGCTGGTGGACGACCTGCGTCAGCGTTTGATTGCCAACGGCATGAACATCAAGCTCACCGATGCGGCCTATGACAAGATCGTGGCCGAGGGCACCGACCTCACCAACGGTGCGCGTCCGCTGCGCCGGTATGTGCAGCATACGGTGGAGACCATGCTCAGCAAGCGTCTGCTCCGTGGCGACGTTACCCCGGGTCAGACCGTCACCGTGGAC
>USGN01000029.1 GCA_900554255.1 uncultured Collinsella sp.
AAAGAGAAGAGGCGGGGCATGCCCCGCCTCTTACACCACATCTCTGCGCGCTACCTAGACCTCGGTTCAACGAGGCGATTTTGACCCAAATACGCTGTTACTAAACTGGTAACAGTACTCATATTTGGCCTTTTTTGACCACGGGTCCTCTTGTTGGTGTCACACAGCTGCTTCGTGCGGGTATCCTAATGCCAACGTGTGCCTATCAGAGGAGAGACCATGCTGTTGTCCGGTATCATCGCCGCCCTTACCAGCCTTTTGATTCCCATCATCATTTTGTTGTTACTGCTTCCCAACGCCTGCTATGTCGTTGAACAGCAGCATGCTGTGATCATCGAGCGTCTGGGCAAGTTCAACCGCATCGTCAACGCGGGCTTCCACATGAAGGTGCCCGTGATTGACCGCAAAGCCGCCACGGTGAGTCTGCGCACCATGAAAAACGGTTTTGGCATCGACGTTAAGACCCAGGACAACGTGACCATCGGCCTTGAGGTCTCTGCTCAGTACCACGTGAGCTATGACATGGGCGCCGGCCCGGCAGATTCGGGTATCTACAAGAGCTACTACATGCTGCAGGAGCCCGTCGACCAGATGCGTGACTTCATCACCGACGCCCTGCGCTCTTCGATTCCCGTCTACACACTCGACGAGGTCTTTGCCAAGAAGGATGACATCGCCAAGGATGTCAACGCTACCGTTTCCGAGCAGATGGCCGCCTACGGCTTCACCCTCGTGTCGACGCTCATCACCAAAATCGCACTGCCGACCGAGGTCGAGAACTCCATGAACGACATCAACGCCGCCCAGCGCAAGCGCGCTGCGGCACAGGAGCTCGCCGAGGCCGACCGCATCAAGCGCGTCACCGAGGCGACCGCCGAGGCCGAGGCTATGGAAAAGGCGGGCGAGGGCATCGCCAACCAGCGCAAGGCCATCGCACTGGGTATCAAAGATTCGCTCGAGATCATCCAGGAGACGGGTGTCGGCAATGACGAGGCCAACCAACTGTTCATGTTTACGCAGTGGTCCGAGATGATGACGGAGTTCGCTCGCACGGGCAAAACCTCGACGGTCGTGCTGCCGAGCGACTTCTCGCAGTCGGCCTCTATGTTCGAGCAGATGCTGACCGCCGGCAAAGTTCAAAACGATTCGAAGGAGTAGACGCGCGTGAAATACACCGTCGTTTGCGTCGGTAAGCTCAAGGAGCGCTTTTGGAAGGACGCGTGCGCTGAGTACACCAAGCGCCTAGGCGCCTATGCCAAGGTGGATATCCGCGAGGTGGCCGATATCGACCCGGCTAAGGCGGGCGGCGTGGATGCCGCGCGCGACAAGGAGGGGGCGGCAATTCTTGCTGCATTGCCGTCTCGAGCGCATGTGATCCTGCTGGCTATCGAGGGCAAGGAGCGTTCGAGTGAGGAGCTCTCGGCGAGGCTCGACGATCTTATGCTGCGAGGCAGCAGCGACATCGCCTTTGTGATTGGCGGTTCGGACGGCGTGAGCGATGAGGTGCGCGCCCGCGCCGACGAGATGCTCAGCTTTGGACGCATTACCTTGCCGCATAACTTGGCGCGCGTGGTGCTGCTGGAGCAAATCTACCGCGCCTGCAAGATCAGCCGTGGCGAGCCGTATCACAAATAGGTCGGCAATACGAAACAATGGCGTGGGACAATACCTTTCGTTTTGAAGAGCGTGTCTGAGAGGACTATGAGATATGAAGATTGGGTTTGTCGGTTTTGGCAATATGGCGAGCGCTATGGCCGATGGCTGGATTGCCGCCGGCGTGGCCGCGGGCGACATGTGCGCCTGCGCGGGTCGCTACGACGCACTGGTTGAGCGCTGCCAGGCGCGCGGCATGGTCGCCTGCCACGATGCCGCCGAGGTTGTCGCCGCATCCGATATCGTGGTCGCTGCGGTCAAACCGTATATGATCGAGAAGATATTCGCCCCGCTCAAGGATGTGCTTGCCGACAAGGTCGTCCTTTCGGTCGCCTGGACCTGGGATAGTGCCAAGTGGGAACAGGTCCTGCCGGGTGTCGCTCATATCTCGACGGTGCCCAACACACCGGTTTCGGTGGGCGAGGGCGTCATCGCTTGCGAGAAGGCTTCCACGCTTAGTGATGAGCAGAGCGCCGTGGTGCTTGATCTGCTTGGCAAGATCGGTGCGGTGGTCGAGCTCGATACGAGCCTGCTGTTTGTGGGCGGCACGGTGGGTGGTTGCGCTCCGGCATTTGTCGCCATGGCAATCGAGGCTCTGGGCGATGCGGCCGTCAAACACGGTATTCCGCGCGCCGATGCCTATCGCATTGTGAGCCAGATGGTGCTGGGTACGGCAAAGCTGCAGCTTGCAACTGGTCAGCATCCTGCGGCGATGAAGGATGCCGTATGCTCGCCCGGTGGCGCCACCATCAAGGGCGTCATCGCGCTCGAGGATGCCGGCATGCGCAGTGCCCTGGTCAAGGCAATCGACGCAACTCTCCAGTAAAACCGACCAAAAAAGACAGGTTTTTTGACAGGTATTTCCTGCGGTTTTGCCCTTTTAGCGAAAAGCGCCCCGCAACTGGCTCAATTCCAGTTGCGGGGCGCTTGCGTTTGCCCAGATAAAACAGACCAAAATAAACCTGTCCCTTTTTGGCAGGTTAGTCCCAGAAGCTGTCTTCCTCATCCTCGGACTTGGGTCCGCGGTCGACGTACATCTTATGGGTACGCTTCTCCATTACAAAGGCAAGAATCGCAAATAGCAGGATGCCGCCGGCGAAAAGGATGGCAAAACCGGTGCGGGTGCCAAACAAAAAGGAAAAAACTGCGTCCATTGGGTGCCTTCTTGCGTAGTTGAGTTGGGTCGTAAACGCTCATAAGTATATACTTGCCCATACATGTACAAGGTTGCAACCTAAATGGAATGTATATCGCCGGAGGATCTAATGCTTGATATCAAGTTTGTTCGCGAGAACCCCGATGCCATCGATACCGCCATGGCAAATCGCCAGACGTCTTGGGACCGCGAGAAGTTCTTTGAACTCGACGACGAGCGCCGTGCCGTCATCACCGAGGTCGAGGAGCTCCAGGCCACGCGTAACGCCGAGTCCAAGAAGATTGGCGCCCTGATGAAGGAGGGCAAGAAGGACGAGGCCGAGGCCGCCAAGGAGGCCGTGCGCGCCGTCAACGAGAAGATTGACGGTCTGGCCGAGCGCCGTACTGCTCTCGAGCAGGAGCAGTACGACTTCATGGCTCACCTGCCCAACATTCCGTGCGAGGCTACCCCGTACGGTAAGGACGAGGACGAGAACATCGAGCGTCGCCGCTGGGGTACCCCGCGCGAGTTCGACTTCGACTTTAAGCCGCACTGGGATCTGGGCACCGATCTGGACATCCTCGATTTCGAGCGCGGCAACAAGCTCTCCGGCAGCCGCTTCACCGTTCTCGGTGGCGCCGGCGCCCGTCTTGAGCGTGCCCTCATTAACTTCTTCCTGGACACGCACACGAGCCGTGGCTTCAAGGAGTGGTGGCCGCCCATCGTCGTCAAGCGTCAGACCATGTTCGGTACGGGTCAGCTGCCCAAGTTCGAGGACGACGCCTATCACGTCTCGGGCGACAACTTCCTGATCCCTACCGCCGAGGTCGTACTGACTAACCTGCATGCCGGTGAGGTTCTGGACGCCGACACTCTGCCTCGCCGCTACACTGCCTTCACCCCCTGCTTCCGCGAGGAGGCCGGTTCTGCCGGTCGCGACACCCGCGGCATCATTCGCCAGCACGAGTTCGACAAAGTTGAGATGGTCAAGTTTGCCAAGCCGGAGGAGTCCGACGAGGAGCTCGAGAGCATGACCGCCGAGGCCGAGTATCTGCTGCAGCAGCTGGGCCTTCCGTATCGCGTGATTAGCCTGTGCACCGGCGACCTGGGCTTCTCTGCCCGTCAGACCTACGACATCGAGGTTTGGCTGCCGAGCTACAACGCCTACAAGGAGATCAGCTCCTGCTCCAACTGCGGCGACTTCCAGGCCCGCCGCGCCAACATCAAGTACCGCGACCCCGAGAACTTCAAGGGCTCGCGTTACCTGCACACCCTTAACGGTTCCGGCCTGCCGGCTGGTCGTACCATGGCTGCCATTCTAGAGAACTACCAGAACGCCGACGGCACCATCACGATCCCCGAGGTTCTGCGTCCCTACATGGGCGGCCTCGAGAAGATCGAGCCGGTCGCGTAAACTAGCTGCATAGGCGATTTGCGAGGGCGCTCCTTTTAGGGGCGCCCTTTTTGTGTGCGGCTATACCATGCCGTGCGGACAGCTCGATAGAAAACACACGAACAAACGTTCTGTATACATGCATTTACCTGCTATGCTTTTGTTGACTAAGAGCAAGAGAAAGGGGATGTGATGGAGCTGTTCGACGAGCGGGTTGTTTTGTTCCAGAGCGATGAGGGTGGGGAGCACCTGCTGGTAACGTGCGAGCCGTCGGGTATGGGTGGCTTGGTGGTTCGGCAGACGAGCGAGGAACCATTGACGCAATGGTGCTATGAGGAGTCGCCGCATGTGGTCGAGACGTTTGTGGCGCATGAGGCGCTTGTTGTCCTTGAGCACTTCTATGGTGTTGGAACTTCTAATCAGGTGGCCCGAATGCTGAGCATCTCGTTTGCCGACTACGACTGTGCCCAACGGGTGCGGTCGCTTCTGGGGGAGCTTGGCGCCGGATTCGATGTGATCGAAAAGCCAATCGATCGCACGAGAAGCGCTGATGCTCGTGGCGCAGCGTGATAAATTGCGGCCCGCGCGAAAAAAGTTTGAGATTTTGCTTGACTCTAACGAACTAAAGTGGTTTTATATGTCTTGCGCCGCGGCGTTACCTCAGCTGGATAGAGGGTCTGACTACGAATCAGAACGTCATAGGTTCGAATCCTATACGCCGCACCAATTGAAATCGAAAGCCTCCGGCAACGGGGGCTTTTCTTTTAGGCGGACGCCGCATGGATTCGAACCTCGGTCAATGGGGACTATTTCCCATCGACTCGTGTAAGATTTCGAGTATGCGCCTCGGTGAGCCCGTGGCGCGCTCTTTCTTTAGACGACCGATCAGGGTGATATTTCGTGGCAGAGCGTCCGACATACAGGCTCAGGTTTCTCGATCCCAAAAAGCGCTTTCCGGCGATGCCCGAGCAGCCTGCGGGGCGCTCATATGGCGTGGTCTGGAAACTCTTTGGCGAGGACCAGCATGAATCTTGTTATGTCGTCGAATTCGTTGGCAAAAGTCATGTGTCGCTTTTGGGCTACGTAAGCGTTTCGGGTGAGGTGTACAAGGTGGACCGCCCCGTCTGCGAGGCTCCGCTGCCCAACGATCCCGACATGGAACTGGTCCTTGACGAGTCGGATTCCAGTATTGGTGAGATTATGGTAAGGGAAGCCAACGGTGCAATGCGCGCGTGTGCGCAAACTGCCGGCTCTCCCGAAGGCCCCATGCGCGAGCAGTCCGACCACGAGACATGGAATTCGACCCGCGCCCTTCCTTACGGCGAGTTCATGGCCTCGATGTTCTTGCGTTACGTGATATTCGCCGATTCTGAAAACACTGTCTCGGGCACGGCAGATGCCGACGGCCTCGACGAGGGCATGAAAAATGCTGTCGACAAGATCAAGCTTGTAAAACTCCCCGAGCCGGTTGAGGTACTGCTGGGTTTTGATTCCACACCGCTGCCCGATGCAATCGAAACGTTGCTCTACCGCATTGACCATACAGATAATCCAAGTGGCATTGAGCGCTATGCCGCCGCTTTGATGGGCGAAGTTAATCTGCCTCGCCTGCGCACCATCGCGGCCAAAACCGAAATGAGCCTGGCGCGCATCGATCGCTCGAGGCTCTTTTATCTCAATTTTGACCGTAGCCTGCTGGACCAGGACGAGATCGATACCCTACTTGCCGTCGAGTGCCGCCTGAACCGCCTATCGGGCATCCTTGAGCGTATTGGGGCAGGGTTGGGCCCCGTTGCCTCGTCGCCAAGCTTTGAGGGCTGCTCGCTCTTTGACCTATGGCATATCAGCAAGACGACAAACGACGTTCCTCGCTTGCTCGAAACGCTGTCGAATGACAACCCGTGGGCCAAGCCGGGGACGGTTGCGTGCCAGCCGGGTGGCGAGTGGGACGTTCGCACCCGTTTTGCACGTATCGTAGAAGCACTCAACGTGGTCACGCGGCTCGACTACACCTATCGAGCGAACGTTGCCGAGGGCATCATGCTGGTGCGATTTGGCCGCACGGTTGTCGATGCTATGCCCCAGCGCGAATACGATGCTCAAGATGACGCTTGGCGCGAGGTAGATGAGCCTAAGCGCGCGGCATGGGCCACTGAGCACGATGCGCGTATTGCGCTTACACTCGCGGCGGCTTGCTTTGCTTCGGGCGCTCGCATCACGCGCTGCTACGTGCAGATTGCGGCTCCCGACGGTGAGCAGGGCGAGCGTGTTGTTAAAACGTATTCCTTTGGCCGTGCGGCCTATCTGGCCGATTGCGTTTCTGTCGCCAAGGATCTTGAGAGCATGGATATGGACGACATGCCCTGCAAGTGCTTGTTCGAGGCATATGAGGCAGATGCGCCGGACATGATTGAGCCTGCAGAGGTTCACGCCCGACCACGCGATGACCATCGTCCATTGCCGCCTGCACTTCGCGATTTACTGCTCGCTGACACGGCTGACGAGCTTGAGGTCATGGAGGAGGACAACGATCCGTATGTCGCCCGTGTCGTCGAGCTGCGCGAGCAATTCAAAGTTGACCGAGCTGGTGCTTTCGAGGGCTTTTCTCGCCTTGTCGAGGAGCTGGAAGCCAAGTGTACGGTTGCTGAGCTTTTGGCGACGGGCCCAGTGCAGACCCAGTTCTGCGACAACCAGCTGGTGCGCATGGTGCTGCCGGTGATGGAGGAGGACCGTTCCGTGCGTATCCTTCGCGCTCCCGATGCGCTGTATTTTGCCCAGCACGAGATTTGCAGCTTTTACGCCGAACAAGAGGACTTTGAGCGTGCGCTGCCCGAGGTGCGCCGTCTCTACGATTTGGCGCGCTCGTCCATGCAGTCTCACTTTGCCCTGATTAACGTGCTAGCACGCCTGGAGCGTTATGACGAGATTGTCGAGGTAGCGCGCCACGGCCTGCGCATTGCCAGCGACCGGCCTTCGATCGGTTACCTGTTCTATCGCCTGGCGTTTGCCTACTGGAACTGCGACCAGCTCGAGCTGGCGCTGGCATGTTATCGCCTGGTGCCGCGCGGCGAGGAGTCGGGCGGTAGTGCGCAGGAGGAAATGCAGGGCCTTATGAACGAGATGGGCGCCATCAAACCGCCCACGTTTGAGGAGGCTGTCGAGACCATCCGCAAGGCAGGTCTTGAGCTGCCGCCGGTGCCCGCCGTGACCAATCAACTCGCGGATGCCGCCGTGCAACTTGTCGATAACGGCTTCTTTTTCTTGGCGCGCGGCTGCATCTATCAAATGTGGCGCACCATGGGCAACGATGAGCTCGGCTCCCTCAACCGCTCGCTGGGGTAGGGGCGGCATAGAAGGGCTGGACCGCGCTTGTCATCCCATTTGCTCACCATGCCGACAAAACGAAGGGGCTACTGCTACCGGCGTACCGGGAACATTTGCGTATAGATAAGGTATAACGAATTAAGTCGTAGCGAATTAAAGTACGAATTACTGTATCGAGCAGGTTGCCGACAAATTGAATGGAGCCATTTGTATTTGCTCAGGTGGGTGGCTCCAGCAGGACCGGTAAGGTCAAAAGCGGCTAGGTCTGCTAAACCTGTTAAACTCTGCTAAAGTTGCTAAACTTTGTTAAAGTTGTTAAAACTGGCAGAGGAGGTCGAATGTCAAAAGCTATTAATCCCTTTAAGCCAACAGCGGGCATGAATCCACCTGAGCTTATCGGACGCGACGCTGTTTTGGATGACTTTGCCGAGGCTCTTGAGAATGGCCCTGGTGCCCCCGATCGACTCATGCGCATCTCGGGTGTCCGAGGCACGGGCAAAACGGTGCTCCTCAACGCATTGGGCGATCTTGCGCGCAAAAAAGGATTCGAGGTTGTCGACGTTGCCTCAAATGCCGGTTTTTGCGACAGAATCCTCGAGGCTCTACAGCGAAATGTTCGTCTTGAGTCAATGTCGATTTCCCCATCAATTCTAGGAGTCAGCCTTGGCTCCGTTGAGGTATCGAAGTCGGCATCTCATCTGGGCGAGGCAATGTACGATGCCGCGAAGCGCGGAGGTCTGCTCATTACGCTCGACGAGATTCAGGATGCCTCAACTGAGGAAATGCGCGAGCTGGGCAATGAGATGCAGCTTTTGATTCGCCAAGGGGCGAATGTCGCCTTTGCATTCGCTGGTTTGCCAACCTCTGTGGATGGCGTGGTGGTGGATGATACGTTGACGTTCCTTCAGAGGGCGAAGCATATCGAACTCACGCGGCTTTCAGATTTTGAAGTCGGCGGATCGTTTGAGGATACGATGAGGCGTGCGGGCAAGGAACTCGACGAAGGCGTTGCTGAGCTTTTGACAAAGGCTTCGGCAGGCTATCCCTTTATGGTCCAGTTGGTCGGATATTACGCTTGGCAGGTTGCTGCGCGCAGCGGGTCGGAGAGCGTGAGTGAAGAGGCGGCTCGCAAGGGTGTCCAGGCGGCTCTTGATAGTTTCAATGCCATGGTGATTGCCCCCGCGCTGCGCAGGGTGTCGGAGCGGCAGTTCCAATATCTCGCGGCGATGGCGCAATGCGAAGGCGGCGAGATTACGAACGGTGATATTGCCAAAAAGATGGGATTGCCGGCGAATAAAGTCGGGTCGTATCGCAAACGTTTGATCGATACGGGACTGATTGAGCCTGCTGGCTACGGCTGTGTTTCGTTTGCAATTCCGTACATGCGCGATTATCTGTTGGAGACCGTTCGAGCGGACTAATAAAGACTGGAGGCATCGACGCCGCCGCTGGGGTTGCCCCGTATCTTTGTCTAAATCTGTAACATCTGGACGAAGATTCGGCCTGTAACTGTTACAGATTGAGATGATTGACTGAGGCGTTTACTGGTAAAAGAGAGATAAAAGAGGAAACGCCTCAAAATTCCCCTTGCCCAACTTCGGCTGTTTGGTTACTATAGAACGGCTGTTACGGAGAGCTGACCGAGAGGCCGAAGGTGCTCGCCTGCTAAGCGAGTATGCCCCAAAAGGGCATCTGGGGTTCGAATCCCCAGCTCTCCGCCAGTAAGACTTTAAAGAAGGGTTCCGAAAGGGACCCTTTTTTAGTTGAACCACGTTAGCTGGGGATTCGAACCCGAGAGGGCACGGGCGTTAAGCAAACGCGAAAGCGTTTGTAGCCCGTGGGCGAAAAGCCGTCAGGCTTTGAAGCCGGAGGGCATGCGCAGCATGCCCGGACATCCCCAGCTCTCCGCCAGTATGAATTTGAAGAAGGGTTCCATTTGGGGCCCTTTTTTTAATTAGAAGAACGTTAGCTGGGGATTCGAACCCTCAAAAAATGAGGCGCCCCGTTGGACGCCTCATTTGGTTCGATGTGATATCGCTCCGGCCTACACCTCAGGAGCCTTGGCTACGGTCTCGCTCTCGGCTGTGAGCGGCCGGTTGTCGATGCGGCGGCCCAGGCGGTCGAGCTTCACGAGCAGCCACTCGATGGGATTGGGCCCCGTTCCTTCCTCGTCGGCAACCAGGTCCATGACGGCAATCTTGGTGCCGTCCTGTTTAAGCGTAACGCTGCCCACCTTATCGCCAACATGCACCGTGCCCGAAAGGTCATCGTAGCTAACCTTTTCGGTCACATCGCCGGCGAGTGAGAACACCGTTGCCTGTGCAGCGGGGTCGGCGAGCGTGGCGTCGATCGTCTTGTCCGTCCAATCTGTCTGGCTAATGCGTGCCATGAGCGGGTTGCCGTTGGCGGTCTTCTCCTGTGTATTGGCGATCGCGACCGTGACCTTGTGGCCGTAGTACCAGTTGGCAAGGGTCGCCGTATCGGTAAAGCGCTGGTCGGTGGTGGTGGAGTTCAAAATAACGGTGTAGATCTCGTCGCCGTCGCGGTTGTAGGCGCTCGTAAAGCAATAGCCCGCGTCGTCGGTGGTGCCGGTCTTGCCGCCGATGTTGCCATCTTGGCCCAGCAAATAGTTATGCGTGTCCATGGAATGCGAATGGTCGGTGCCGTCGGCGCCCGTGACCTCGATCCAGGAATCCTCGCTCGCTACGACCTCGCGGATCGTGTCGTTTTTCATGGCCTCCTGCATCATCAGCGCTACGTCGTGTGCGGTTGAGTGCATATTGCCAGCCCACTCATCAAAGTCCAGACCATGCGGGTTTTCAAAAAGCGTACCGGTACAGCCGAGCTTCTTAGCGCGCTCGTTCATGGCCTTCACAAATGTGGCCTCGGCGTCTTTGGTCTTGGGGTCGATCTTCTTGCCCACATATTCGGCGAGCACGATGGCGGCGTCGTTGC
>USGN01000030.1 GCA_900554255.1 uncultured Collinsella sp.
CAACTCCTGCGGCCCCGCCTGGTGTGCGCGGATATGTCCGCCAATCCGCGGCTGTCGGTGTCTGTCGCTACGCGATGGTCGCGGTGTAGGAAGCGACGTCCTCGTAGGAATCGGTCAGGTAGGCGTCGATGCCGATGGTCGTGTTGACCAGGTCGTCAAGGCTGTCAAGCTCGCCGCTCGAGAACGTGAACTCCTCGGTGGCGTTGGTGCCGGGCATCAGGTGAGCCGAGAACCAGGGTTCCTTCATGGTGCCGTTGACGTTGGTCTTGCCGGAAGGAGCGTAGAAGGTCAGGTCCTTGTCGCTCTTGTTGGTGATGTTGACGACAAAGCCGATATCGCCCCAGTCGTCCTTGAACTTCTCGGTGATGGTGATGGTGCACAGATCGTCATCGGCGACGGTGACGGCGGGGGAGATTTCGACGTTCTGGACATCGTCGTCTTCGACGGCCTCATCGATCTCCTCTTCCTTCTCGGCCGCCTCGCGATCCTTCTTCACCGTGCCGGACAGATCCTTGTCGGACTTGGTGAAGATAAACTTGTCGCCGTCTACCTCCAGGACGAGCTTGTCGTCCTTGAGCTTCAGATCGTGCGATTCATCTTCGGCGGTGACGGTTGCGGTGGTGGCGTCCTTGGCCTCCCACTTAAGGTCGACAACCTCAAGGAACAGGTCGAGGGTGCCCGTGCCGTCCTCATCGAGGATCAGGATGCAGTTGACGCCCCACTCTTCGAGCATATCCATGTACTCATCGGTGAGCTCTTCGCCATCCAAGGTTCCACCCGAGTACTGCCAGCTGCCGACGAAGTTGGCCTTGGGGTCTTTGCCGCCGCCGCTGCAGCCCGTCAGGGCAAAGGCGAGCGCCAGAACGCATGTCAGAAATGCGAGTACGGACTTTTTGAACGTTGTCTTCATGGTGTCCTCCTTTATCGAACGAAACCCATAGAAGCAAATGCGGGGGTGGCGGACCCCCCGCCAATTACCAGATAGAGGGGTTAGGGCCTGGGCGTTCCGCAGTTGCTGCAGAACTTGCCGCCGTTTTCGCTGCCGCAGTTGGGGCAGAACCACTTGGCCGGTGCCGGGGCGGGTGCGGGACTGCCGCACTCGGGGCAGAACTTGCCGGTGTTGGTGGCACCGCAGCTGCAGGTCCACGTGCCGGCCGCGGGGGCAGCGGCAGGAGCCGGTGCGGGGGCGGGTGCCGGAGCCGGCTGCGGGGCGGCCTGCTGCTGTGCCTGGCCGGCGGCGAACAGCTGGCTGGCATTCATGCCGCCCATGCCACCTGCCATGCCCATGCCCATAAAGCCCGCCATCGCGCCGTTGGGGTTGGCCGCTGCCGCGCGCATCGCGTCGCTCTGGGCGCTGGCGATGTTGGCTGCTGCCATGGTGGGATCGCGCATGACCGCGGCCTTCTGCAGGTCCTTGATCATCTGCTCGTCTTCTTGCGAGGCGGCGATGGAGTTGACGCCAAAGCTCACGATCTCGACGCCGCGCAGGTCGCGCCAGTCGGCCGAGAGGACCTCGTTGAGCGCGCGGGCGAGCTCGGTGGTGTGACCGGGGATGGCGCTGTAGCGAATGCCCATCTCCGAGATCTTGGCAAAGGCGGGCTGCAGGGCGGTGAGCAGCTCGGACTTAAGCTGGCTGTCGATCTTATCGCGCGTGTAGCTATCGGTCACGTTGCCGCACACGTTGGTGTAGAACAGCAGCGGGTTGGTGATACGGTACGAATACTCGCCGTTGCAGCGCACGGAGATGTCGACGTCCAGACCAATGTTGTTGTCGACCACGCGGAAGGGCACAGGCGAGGCGGTGCCGTACTTGTTGCCGATGATCTCCTTGGTGTTGATAAAGTAGACGCGCTGGTCTTTGCCCGCGTCGCCGCCAAAGGTAAAACGGCTGCCGATATTGGCGAAGGTCTCCTTGATGGAGTCGCCCAGATTGCCGCTAAAGACGCTTGGCTCGCTGCCGGTATCGAAGACGAACTCGCCGGGCTCCAGCGCGACCTCGATGATCTTGCCGTTTTGCACCACGAGCATGCCCTGGCCGTCGTTGACGGCGATGACCGAGCCGTTGGAGATGACGTTGTCCTCGCCGCGCGTGTTGGAGCTGCGGCCGCCGGTGCGTTTGCTGCCTTTGCAAGCCAAGACGTCAGCGGGCATCGATTCGCAATAGATAAATTCTTTCCACTGGTCGGCCATGACGCCGCCGGCAGCTCCCAATCCAGCTCTCAAGAGTCCCATGGTGATCTTCCTTTCTCGTCAAAGGTCGGGTGGTATTGGTCAGAATGGCTAATCGTCCTTGTTGTCCTTCATGACAACGGTGGTCTCGGTGTGGCTGAAGGTGTCGTGCTTCTCGGTCAGGTTGAGCTCGCCACAGTAGCAATCGGCGTGGGTGGCCTCGTTGGCCGTCTTGAGCTGGCCCACCAGCAGCACGTCTGCGATGACCACGATGATCAACGGCGCGACGATGTTGATGAGGATGCCCTCGACATCAAAGGTGAGGTAGTCCGGATCGAAGGCATTCCCACCCATAAAGAGAATCTGGGAGAGGACAAACCCGATCACAAAGAACAGCACCGAGGCGATAGCGAGCTTGGGCTTGGAGCAGGGGAGCTCGCCAACCATGCGACCGGTCTGGCCGTTCATGGCAAACAGATAACTCTTGCCGTTCCACGAGGTGGAAAGCATCCACACGGGGAACAGGGCGTAGTCGCTGTCTTCCCAGGTGTAGTCGAGCTGCTTGCTTTCGACCGTGGCGTCGTCATACTCGTCGACGACGGTCTCGCGCAGGGCCGAAATCGTACTTTCTTCCATACGACGCTCGGCGCGCGCCTTGCAGGTCTCGCAGTCCTCGTCGTAGCGGTTGGCGATGTAGCCGGGCATATAGGCGACCGAGAACGGGCGCAGCGCGTCGTAGTCAAACGGCTCGATGGCGTCCATGTGGCCGTCGGGCATCTTGGAGGATCCGTCGACGGGCACGCGCTCAAACGAGATATTGCCCTTACGGTAGGCATCGTAGTGGTCGGTGGTCGTGACGGTGCGGTCGGATTCCTCAGTCACGGTCTCGTTGGTCGCATCAAAGTGCACTTCGCCGTCCACGTGGGCACCGTAGAGCCAAAACGGCACGTAGACACCTTGGACTTCGTCGATATGGTTGCCGGTGACAAAGCTCTTGGGCAGCAGGATCTTGCCCTTGTAGTGTTCCTTGAGCGCGGCCGTGACATCGTCGCGCCCGAGCTTAAACGGGATCACCAGATCGGGTGAGAAGTCGCCTGAGAGCTGGCCAGGCGCCACGGCGGGGTTGCCGCAGTACGGACAGGTGGTGACGGCGACGGTGCCGTCCGAGACCAGCTCGGCACCGCACGACGAGCAGATGTAGCCGGCGTTTTGAGCCAGCTCCTGCACGGCATCGTCGACAGCAGGCTTGGGGGCCGCGGCTGCGGCATCGGCTTTGGCATCTGCCTTGTCCTGGCGCTCGCGATAGAGGGCCTCGACTTCTTCGACTTCAAAACGCGAATCGCAGTAGTCGCAGACGAGCTTTTGCTCGGCACTGGCAAAGTGAAGGGGGCCGCCACACGCGGGGCACTGATAGTTGACGCTCTCGAAGGCCATGATCGGTCCTTTCCGTGCCGGAGGCTATGCGCCGATGGCGCCACCACAGTATTCGCAGCGCCCACTGGCATCGGGAATGGTGGTTGCACCGCAGAAGGGGCAGGTGACCGCGGTCTTGGGGGCCTTGGCGGCCACGACGCTGTCGCGCGTCTCCTGGCGCAGCTGCACCAGCGCGTCGCGGACCTCGGTTGCCTGGCGCTTGGCCTCGCGGTATTCGATGGAACCGCGCTGATCGATGGTGGAGTCGTTCACGCGCAGGTTGATCTCGGTAAAGTACGGCGTGTTGACGTGGATGGTCAGATTAAAGTCGTAATCCAGGTCGTAGCGCGGCGGGTTGTAGCTCTCGCGTTCGCCGTCCTTGGTCTCGCGATAAATCTCGGTGCGATGCTCGTCGATATCCATATCGCAGCCGAGTACCTGCGAGAACTCGATAATGTCGGGGTTGGCGTCGCGCCAGCGGCTCTGCGAAGTGATGATCAACAGCCCCGCGTCCTCATCGAGCATGATGTTGGTGCGCCCGGCAGAGAGCGTGCGCGTGGGGTTGAACGAGGCCAGGCGCACGGCGTTGGCCTCGCGGTAGGCGAGCTGCTCACGGATATCGTCCGCGGTGCTGGAGCGATAGCCGCCAAAGAAGGGGGAGAGCTTGCCGACGCACTCTTTGCACAGGTAGCCTTCGTTGATCTTAGTCTTGCCGAGAAGTCCCAGCTCGGTACCGCAAATCGCGCACTCTTTCTTCTCGAACATCTTGTCAAAGAAGCCCATGGCTGCCTCCCATCAACTGGTAGCGTGTGTCACTTTTGATGATGGGGGAGTGCGTGATCTTTCACGATACCCAGACGGCTCAACGAGTCTCCACAACTGGGACACATGGCCCATTTTTGACTAGTCGCTGGGGACGTTCTTCGGCCACTCATTGGGGACGTACGCTACTGGGGCAGTTGGGGCAACGGGCCGATGATGTCGTGATGCGGGATGGACTGGCACTTGCTACCGACGATCTTGGTGGGGATTTTGCATCCGTATGTTCCGATTCCGCGCTCAACGCTCAACCGTCACATTTCCTCGATCAACAAAAAGACCGGCACCACCTCACGTGTGGCCCTTATCAACTTCTTCTGGTCCTGGACACCAAATGACTAGCTAATCCCCCAATAGGTTGCGGTGGAATAGTCCCTAAATTAAAGTCATGGGGCTTTAAACAGGAACTATTCCACCGCAACTGCTGAGGGGATAGACTGCGGCGGCGGCAGGGGCAACGGCAACGGCGTCGGCAGCTGCGGTAGCGGTAACGGCAGCTGGCGGGGTGTTTTCCGTCTGCTCGCTACAGTAGCTCGCCGTGGCGTGCAATGTAGCGGCGCTTTGCCAGCTGAGTGAGTGCAATGTAGGCAGCGACGATGCCGATGAGCAGCGCAAAGAAGCTCGGCGGCAGCGGCATGAGGCCCAGCGCATCGGCGATGGGGCTTGCCGGCAGCCAGGTGACGAGCGCCAGACCCAGCACGGTGAGAACGCACAGAGCGGGCGCGGCGTGGTCGCGCGGGCTCGGCAGATGCGGGGAGCGCAGCATGTGGACCACGAGTGTCTGCGACCACATGGACTCGACAAACCAGCCGCTCTGGAAGAGTGCAGCGAAGGTCGCCATACCCGCGACGTCGCCCGCGGCGGCAAGCTCGGGCCAGCTTGCGTCCACGGCGGCGGGGCACATGACAAAGAAGAGCGCGGCGAAGGTCACGATGTCAAACAGCGAGCTCACGGGGCCCAGCTCGAGCATAAAGCCCTTGATGGACGCGGCGTCCCAGGCACGCGGGCGGGCAGTCCAGGCGTCATCGACGGTGTCCCACGGTAGCGCGATGCACACGATCTCATAGACCAGCGACAGCAGTACCAGCTGCAGGGCACTCATGGGCAAAAACGGCAAGAACAGGCTCGCGACGGTCACGGACAGCACATTGCCAAAGTTGGAGCTCACCGTGGTCTTGAGGTACTTGAGCAGGTTGCCGTAGGTGCGACGGCCTTCGATGATGCCGCGCTCGAGCACGCCCAGGTCCTTCTGAAGCAAGATGATATCGGCGGATTCCTTGGCAATGTCGACGGCCGAATCGACCGAGATGCCGCAATCGCTCGCACGCATGGCGGCGGCGTCGTTGATGCCGTCGCCCATAAAGCCCACGGTGTGGCCGAGCAGCTCGCGCATGACGCGCACCAGGCGCGCCTTCTGCAGCGGCGAGAGCTTGGCGAAGAGGTGGGTTTTCTCGGCACGCTCGGCAAGCTCGGTGTCGTCGAGTGCATCGATCTCGGAGCCCAGCAAGACGTTGCTCGCGTCGATGCCAATCTGCTCGCAGACGGTGGCGGCGACGCGGTCGTTGTCGCCGGTCAGGACCTTGACCGCCACGCCCTTGGCCTCGAGGGTGGCGACGGCGCCCGCGGCACTTGCTTTGGGCGGATCGAGGAAGGCCAAAAAGCCCATCAGCACCATGTCGCACTCGTCGGCGATGCCAAACTCGCCCACGCAGCGCGGATCGGTCTTCTGCGCCACGGCAATCACGCGCAGGCCCTCGGCGTTAAGATTGGCGACCTGCTTGCGAATCTGGGCGAGCTTGTCTTCGGCGAGCGGCCGGGCGATACCGTTGACCTCGACAAAAGAGCAGATCTCGAGCATTTCCTCGGCAGCTCCCTTGGTAACCATCTGGGTTTTGCCTTGGGCGTCGGAGACAACTACGCTCAGGCGACGGCGCGAGAAATCGAAGGGAACCTCGTCGACCTTGGTGTAGCGGTCGCGCAGGCTCTGGCCCAGCATGGAATCGGGTGCGACGGTCGAGGGTGTCACATCGGCACGGTCGATTACGGCCAGGTCGATAAGATTTTTGAGGCCGGTCTGGAAGAAGCTGTTCAAAAACGCATGGCGCAGCACGCGCGCGTCCTCGTTGCCATCGGTGTTGAGGTAGCGCTCGAGCACGATGCGGTCTTCGGTGAGGGTGCCGGTCTTGTCGCAGCACAGGACGTCCATCGCTCCGAGGTTTTGAATCGCCGGCAGCTCCTTGACGATAACCTGGCGACGGGCGAGGTCCTTGGCGCCCTGCGACAGGCTCGTGGTCACGATGACGGGAAGCATCTGCGGCGTGATGCCCACGGCCACGCTCGTGGCGAACAGCAGCGCGTCGATGACGTTGCCCTTGGTGGCGGCGTTGATGGCAAAGACGGCCGGCGCCATAACGAGCATGAGGCGTACGAGCAACATGGAGACGCTCGAGACGCCGCGGTCAAACGCGCTCTTTTCGCCGCGCCCGTTGAGTATCTTGGCGATGCCGCCCAGGTAGGTGTTCGAGCCGGTGGCAACGACAAGCGCCATGGCGGTGCCGTTTTGCACGGAGGTGCCGGTAAAGACGATGTTCTTACAGGCAGAGAGTGGCAGCGCGGAGCCGTCGGCGCCCTCGACGACGGTGACGGCAGCGGTCTTCTCGACTGCCTCGCTCTCGCCGGTGAGTGCGGACTCGATGACAAACAGGTCGCGCGCGGTGATGACGCGGGCATCTGCCGGCACCATATCGCCGGCAGAGAGACGGATCACATCGCCGGGGACGAGCTCGTCAAACGGAATCTCGATGAGCTCGCCGTCCCGCAAGGCGGTACAGGTGTTGGAAACCAAGTCTTTGAGGGCTTTGGCCGCATTGCCGCCGCGGGCTTCCTGGATAAACTTCATACCGCCCGATACCAGCAGCATGATGCCGATGACGATGACCGTGGAGGGGTCGCGCTGCGGCTCGGGCACGGCGAGCACGTCGATGTAGAGCGAGACCAGCGCGAGCGCGGCGAGGATGCCGGCGAAGGGATCGATGAAGGCGTCGGCGATGCGGCGGGCGAGCGTCTTGGTCGGTGTCTCGATGGTGTTGGGGCCGGAGGCGTCCAGGCGCTCGGTTGCCTGCTCGGCGGTGAGGCCGTTTGCCGTGGCGTCAAGCAGTACGAGAGCGTCCTCGGCGCTATGGGTGGCGGCGAATATGGTGTTCTTGGACAGGCCGGTGTGAGCGGCAGGGCGCGCCGTGCGGCGGCGCTTGGAGATAGCTTCGAGTACCGTGGCGGTTTTGAGCATCAGCATAGGGTCCTCCTTGTTGAAGGGAGTTAGCGTACGTGTCGTATTGAGTTGCAAAAAACCTAGATGTCGCTCACGTCAAGCTCACGAACCACCACAAAGGGGACAGGCACCTTTGTGGGGGGTGACGATCTGCCGGTGGCGTTTATGCGTGTGCGGAGTCCTCGCGGCGTGCCGAGGGCGACATGCAGGTTTTTCGACTGGGACTGCCTTCCATGGCACACCTCCTAAAGGCTGAGCGCAGCGCGCTTTGGGTATCTCGTACCCCTTTTTAATCCGCCCGTATTCTTGATGAGGGGGTTTGAAATGTCAACCCCCATTGTTCGGAAAACCATTCCCCCTGACAAAGCCTTTACAGAATGCCGCGGTCTCAAAGCGCGCCCGCATCGACGCTTCGCCTGCGCTAAACTGGAAGGTACGTACGCGATTACGAGAGGAGCCCGCATGGAGGCTTACAAGCAAGAGTTCATCAAGTTTATGGTCGAGTCCGACGTCCTTAAGTTCGGCAGCTTTACGCTCAAGAGCGGCCGTCAGTCCCCGTTCTTTATGAACGCCGGTGCTTACGTGACGGGCTACCAGCTCAAGAAGCTGGGCGAGTATTACGCCCAGGCCATCCACGATAACTTTGGCGACGACTTTGACGTGCTGTTTGGGCCGGCCTACAAGGGCATTCCCCTGGCCGTCGTGACCGCGATTGCCTACCACGAGCTGTACGGCAAGGAGGTCAAGTACTGCTGCGACCGCAAGGAGGCCAAGGACCACGGTGCCGATAAGGGCAACCTGCTGGGTTATGAGCCCCAGGACGGCGACCGCGTGGTCATGGTCGAGGACGTCACCACCAGCGGCAAGTCCATCGACGAGACCTATCCCAAGGTTAAGGCTGCTGCCGACGTCGAAATCAAGGGCCTCATCGTGTCCCTCAACCGCATGGAGGTCGGCAAGGGCGGCGTGACCACCGCGCAGAAGGAGATCGAGGCAAAGTACGGTTTCCCCGTCGCGAGCATCGTTTCCATGGACGAGGTCGTCGAGACCCTCTACAACCACGAGATCGACGGCAAGGTCGTCATTGATGACGAACTCAAGACCGCCATCGACGCCTACTACGAGCAGTACGGAGCTCGGGAGTAGTTACGCGGTTTTACCAAACGCCGTAACCGGCCGACGCTACGCGCCGCCCAGGCCGACAATTTGTCATTCAAAAGGCGAGGCATGACCAGAAGGTCTATGCCTCGCCTTTTTCATGCCAACTTGTTCGCCCTGGACGTCGCTCGCTGTCCGTCCTCTACCTGCGACGTCGCCTTGCTCCGAATGCGGCAGTGATCCCCTGGGGACGGAGGAAAACGGATCATTCAGGATGAGCGTCCAAAAATCCGGCTCGTTCGATTGGCGCATGTCTACGCAGCGTAGGTTGTCGAGCCTGGCCTTCAAATGGATACTGACTGTCGAACCGGTTCACTCCATTTCTTCAATTTGATTGGACAGCTCATGAACCAGACACGGCAAACCAATGCTTCCCATACTTTTTTGGCAGCGCATGCCATCAAGCGGCTGCGTGAAGAGCGCGGCCTCACTCAGCGCGCCCTGGCGGAAAGCCTTGGCGTGACCGATAAAGCCGTCAGCAAGTGGGAATCCGGCCGCGGCCTTCCCGACATTTCCCTCGTTGAGCCTTTGGCCCAGAGACTCGGCATAAGCGTGGCTGAGCTTTTGGCTGGTGACATTCGGGCCAACGCCAACCGTGCAGGCAATATGCTCAAAGGTGTCTTTTACGTTTGCCCTATCTGCGGAAACGTTGTGCACGCGCTCGGAGAAGGCAGCTTTAGCTGCTGTGGCTCCACGATGTTTTCCCAGGAGGCCGAAGAGCCGGACGCGGACCACGCCTTTTCCATCGAGCGCATCGAGGACGATTGGTACGTCACGCTCGATCATCCCATGACCAAGGATCACTACATTAGCTTTGTGGCATATGCGACTATGGACGGCATCTGCTTTAAGAAGCTCTATCCAGAGCAATCGGTGCAGCCGCGATTCCATATTACCGGGCGCGGCAGGATATATCTTTACTGCAACCAACACGGACTCTTTACGTCGCTGACGCCTCGCAAATAACGGCTGTCTATCCGCCCTCCTCATGCGTTCCCAGGGGACCCAAAATGAGCGTGGATAATCTCCCGGTTTTGGCGTGTGTGCGGGCTCAAAGTGGGAGATTATCCACGCTCGTTATTCGAGTGTCCAAAAATCCACGCTCGTCGCTACTTGAGCCCGGGGAGGCGGGTGTAGGGAAACGATCGCTCTAGGAATTCGGCGCAGTGGGCGTAGTCTTTGGCGAAGTAGCTGCTGTAGAGCGAATCGAGCACGTATTGCACGGCGATATGGCTGGCGAACTGCGTGATGCGATGCGTCATGCTCTCGTGGTCACTCACCGTAAGGTAGGCGGCAAAGCCAGGGTGAATGCGCGCGCAATAAGGCGTGCCGATGACGATGACCGGGACATGTCGACTGCTGAGGATCGGCAAGATGTCCTTGAGGTTGGGGGCAAGGCCGCTGTAGGAGATGACGATTGCCGCATGGTCGGGGCCCGAGGCGAGCGCCGTTCGCACCTGGGCCTCGACACCGTCGTGGCACGTCGCGCTTTTACCGGCGGAGAGCAGGCGGTCGCGGAACATTC
>USGN01000031.1 GCA_900554255.1 uncultured Collinsella sp.
ACTTAACCCCCACACCCCTCACGCGGCGGGCAACCGTCGTTGGGCTTATCGCTGACACGATTAAACCGCTTGTATATCGTCTGCTGGCTTGGCACGGTACAATACTTGCAGCTTTAATTCATGAATTAGTGGAGTTATTGATGGCAGAATCTCGTGCGGAGCGTAGGGCTCGTCGTGCTTTGGTGGAGGCGGCTGAGGGGTTGAAAGAGGAGAAATCTTCTAAGAAATCAAAGTCGTCTCAGGATGCGAAGGGCAAGTCGGTCAAGGGCAAGGCTAAGGCTAAGCGCCCCGGCTCTCGTCGGAGCGAGGACAAGGCATCTCAGACTCGCACCAAGCGCCCGCATAAAGATCCGGTTTCGTCTGCACGTAAGGCTGTGGACCCCAAGTCTCCCTGTTCGATCATGAAATCTTGCGGTGGGTGCACGGCGCTCAATCGTCCTTATAAGAAGCAGTTGGCGACCAAGCAGGCTGCTATGGAGGAGCTTTTTGCTTCGCTTTGTGAGCGTGAAGGCATTGCTGTAGATCCTATTCGTGGTATGGGTGTCACCCTGGGCGACCCGGGCAAATATCCTGCACCGCGCGGTTTTCGCCATAAGGCCGCCACTCCCTTTGCCCCCGGCAAAGAGGGCGCTGTCCGTTGCGGTTTCTTTGAGCGCGGCACGCACAAGATCGTTGCCGTACCCGAATGCCCCGTCGAGGCACCGGGCGCCCGACAGATTCTTAACGGCATCGCGCGTGAAGCTGAGCGCCTACACATTCCCGCCTTTAACGAGGACAAGCATCTTGGTTTGCTTCGCTATGCCGTCGTCCGCTGCGGTTGGCGTACCGACCAGGCCATGGTCACGCTCGTGACCGCTCAGCGCGACTTGCCGCATGCGCAGGAGTTCTTTGAGGCCGTCGCGGCGCTCGATCCGCATATCGTCACCGTTGCCCAAAATATCAATGGCCGTCCCGGTAACGCCATCTTGGGTGAGGAGACTCGTATCGTTTATGGCGCCGAGTGCATGCGCGACCAGCTGCTCGGTTGCGAATTCGATATCTCCCCTACCGCGTTCTATCAGACCAATCCGCAGCAGACCGAGCTGCTCTATCAGCTCGCGATTGACTGCATGGACCTGCAGCAGGGTGACATTCTTATGGACGCGTACTGCGGCAGCGGCACCATCGGTCTGTGCGCCGCGAAGGATGCCCAGGACAGAGGTGTCGGCATTATGCTGCTCGGCGTGGAGCGCAACCCGGCGGGCATTGCCGACGCACGCCGCAATGCCGAGCTCAACGGTCTTACCCGCAGCGCCTGGTTTATGGCCGACGATGCCACCGATTACATCCTAGATGCCGCCGACAACAACGAGCGGATCGATGTCCTTTCCATCGACCCGCCGCGTGCCGGCTCCACCCCCGAGTTCCTCGAAGCTGCCTGCGCACTTAAGCCGCGCCGCATCACCTATATCAGCTGCAACCCCGTGACTCAAGAGCGCGACCTGCATCAGCTCCTCGACGGAGGCTATCGCCTGCTCAAGATCACGCCCGTCGACATGTTCCCTCACACCGACCACACCGAAACCGTAGCGGTCCTCGAACGCCGCTAACCAACCTCAGTATATTTTTGGGACAAGAAAGGGGGCGACCCGCCTGGGCCGCCCCCTTCGCTTGGTTTATAAACTCCGCTACATCCCATTGCGCAGATCGCACACGCCGGCTGCCGCCATCTCGCGCAGCAGCGTCTCGCGGTCGTGCGTCACGATCAAATCCAGCGGGAAGTGAATCTCGTCGAGCATCTTGCGCGCGTGATCGAGCTTGCCAATGGCCATGCCAATGTGGGCATCTGTCGACACGCCAATGCCCACGCCCAGCTCGGCGCAGCGCTCGGCGATCTTGCGGCATACGGCCCAATGCTCAGTGTCGACACCGTGTTCAAGACTATGGTTGTTGATCTCGATAATCTTGTGCTTGGCCTTAGCTGCCAACAGTACCTCGTCGATATCGAACGGCACGCCCGAACGCCCCGTGTGGCCCAGCATGAACACCTTGGGGTGCTCCAGGGCATTGATATACATCTCGGTCGTCTGGGCCAGCGTCGCGCCCTCAGCAATCTGCGGATTATGCACGCTTGCAACCAAATAATCCAAATTACGCGTCACCAAATCGAACAGCGAATGCTGGTGACTGTACGAATCGCCGGCAATATCGAGCGTGACAGGAGTGTCCTCGCCAAACAGGCTTCCGTCCAGCGAAACGATATCGGCCTCGGCGCCGCGAAGTACCAGCACGCCGCTCCAAATGCGCGGCCAGATATCCTGGTTAATAAAGAACTGGAAACTGCGCAGGTCATTGGGGCAAGGCGTAACCATAGAGCTCAAATGGTCGGCAGATCCGAGTACCTGCAGACCACGCTCTGCCGCCCAGTACACATTCTCCTCAATGGTCGAATATGCATGCGCAGAGAACATCGTATGGGTATGAATGTCACAAGAAAGCAGGTAGGGCATCAGGTCTCCTTATCTGGCACGGCCGTCGCTTATATTCATTGTACGCATAGCCTTCGATAGTCGTAAAACCACTCCATCCCAAAGACACAACGTCCATGACAACGGGGTCCGGCTTAACACCAAACCCCGTTTCACGTAAAACATTGTAGGCAGAGCGCTTTAC
Organism: uncultured Collinsella sp.; assembly: GCA_900554255.1. Classification (GTDB taxonomy): domain Bacteria; phylum Actinomycetota; class Coriobacteriia; order Coriobacteriales; family Coriobacteriaceae; genus Collinsella. Next base: position 2,653 of record USGN01000031.1, read on the forward strand.
TTTTAACGATACTCGTCCGCCAACTGTTTCCAAGCGGGTAGCGAATTGACAATCGTTTCGTAGCTCACGCAATAGCCCAGGCGGAACCAACCCGGCATACCAAAGCTGTCCGAGGGAACCGCAAGCAACTCATACTTCTTTGCGCGCTCGCAAAACGCATTCGCATCGGGCTCCAACGCTTTCACCCATAGGTAGAACGCGCCATCCGGCTCAACATACGTGTAGCCGTACTCCGCCAAGGCGTCGGTAAGCGCCGTGCGGTTGCGTGCATAGGCCTCAACGTCACTCGGCTCATCGATGCAGTCGATAATTACGCGCTGGAAGAGTGCCGGTGCGCATACAAAACCCAGCGTACGGGCAGCACCAGCAACAGCCGGCATCAGACGGGCAGCCTGCGGATTGGTGTTGGGAACCAAGATCCAGCCCACGCGCTCACCAGGCAGCGACAGCGACTTAGAATACGAGTAGCATACCACGGTGTTCTCGTAGATCGAGGGCACCCAAGGCACCTCGGCACCGTACACGATCTCGCGGTACGGCTCATCCGAGATGAGCATAATCGGATTCTCGGGATCGCGCTGAGCGTTGGCCTCGCGCAGAGCATTGGCCAGTCGCGTCAGCGTGTCGCGTGTATATACGGCACCAGTCGGATTGTTGGGCGAGTCGATGATGACGGCAGTCGTCTTATCGGTAATCGCCTTGAGCACGTTGTCCACGCTCAGCTGGAACGTATCTTCATCGGCGAGCGCCTCAACACACGTACAGCCGGCCTTCTCAATCCAAACGCGATACTCCGGAAAGTACGGGGCGATAACAATAACCTCGTCGCCCGGGTTCGTAACGGCGTTGAGCGTGCAGGTGAGCGAAGCCGCGGCACCCACCGTCATAAAGACGTCTTTGCCCTCATAGCTCGTGCCAAAGCGGCGGTTGAGCGATTCGGCGACGGCCGCTCGACATTGCGGCAGGCCCGGAGCGGGGGTGTAGCCGTGCAGCTGGTCACTCGGCAGCTCCAGGGCCTTCTTAATCGACTCAGCCACAGCAGCGGGCGCCGGAACGCTCGGATTGCCCAGCGAAAAATCGAATACGTTTTCCGCACCGATCTGCGCCTTGCGCTCAAGGCCATAGCTAAAAATCTCACGGATGATGGAGCTTTCCGCACCGCGAGCATACATAGTTTCGTTGATCATCTGTTCCCCTTTCACATAGGCGCTATTGTACGCTTTAGCCGAGCAAAGCGCCGCAGCAATGTTGATTGGGGACAGACTTAAATGCGTGAAAACGCTCATTTAAGTCTGTCCCCAATCAACAAAAAGAAAAAGCCTCCGCAGGTTTCCCCGCAGAGGCTTTCGCCACAAAGGCTATTTGTCGGCGTCGGTGTCGGCACCGGCATTGACGGCACAGTCATCGTCAGCATCATCGGATGCGGCTTCGGCATCCTCCTGCATGGCCGCCTGCGCAAAGGCCGCGGCATCAGCCGCCAGCTCCTCCTCGCTCATGCGAGGCGCGCGCTTCTTGGTCGGCATGCCGGCCGCCTTGGCATTGCGCTCCTCCTTGGCCGCCAGGATATCGCCCTCGCGCTCAAGGTAGGCATTCCACTCGTTGTCGAGCAGGGCGTTCACGGCGTCGCCCTCGACGGTCTCGCGCTCAAGCAGCACCTTCGCCATCAGATCGAGCTGATCGCGACGGGCGTCCAGGATCTCGACCGCACGACGATGGGCCTCACGCATAATGCGCTGAACCTCGATATCGATGCGGCGCGCCGTCTCCTCGGAGTAATCCTGGTGATCAGCGTAATCGCGACCAAGGAACACCTGATGTTGCGCCTCGCCAAACACTTGCGTGCCCAGCTCCTCGCTCATGCCCAGGCGCGTGACCATCTCGCGCGCCATCTTGGTTGCGCGCTCCAGATCGTTGCTCGCGCCCGACGTAATATCATCGCACATGAGCTCCTCGGCAACGCGACCGCCCAAGAACACGGCAAGCTCGTCGAGCATCTCGTTCTTGGTCTTGAGGAAGTGGTCCTCCTGCGGAAGCTGCAGTGTGTAGCCCAGCGCCTGGCCGCGGCTGACGATCGAGATCTTGTGGACCGGATCGGAGTGCTCCAGGATGTGGCCCACCAGGGCGTGACCGCTCTCGTGGTAGGCAATCGTGGTGCGCTCGGCCTCGGTCATCACGCGACCCTTGCGCTGCGGTCCGGCAATCACGCGCTCCATCGATTCCTCGACCTCGTCCATCGAGATCACGGAACGATGACGGCGAGCGGCCAGCAGCGCAGACTCGTTGAGCAGGTTCGCTAAATCGGCACCAGTAAAGCCAACAGTCATCTGGGCGAGCTTCTCAAACTTAACGTCCTCGTCCATCGGCTTGTTCTCGGCATGCACGCGCAAAATCTGCTCGCGGCCCTTCACGTCCGGACGGTCGACCGTAACCTGACGGTCAAAACGGCCGGGACGCAGCAGCGCCGGATCCAGAATGTCGGGGCGGTTGGTGGCGGCGATCAGGATGACCGACTCGCTCTCCTCAAAACCGTCCATCTCGACCAGCAGCTGGTTGAGCGTCTGCTCGCGCTCGTCGTGGCCGCCGCCCAAGCCGGCTCCGCGCTGACGTCCCACGGCATCGATCTCATCGATGAAGATGATCGACGGGGCCTGGGACTTGGCCTCCTTAAAGAGGTCACGCACACGGCTGGCGCCGACGCCCACGAACATCTCCACAAAGTCAGAGCCCGAGATGCTAAAGAACGGCACGCCCGCCTCGCCGGCAACGGCCTTGGCCAGCAGCGTTTTACCGGTGCCCGGAGGGCCAACCAGCAACACGCCACGCGGGATCTTGGCGCCCAGCTTGCGATAGCGATCCGGATCGCTCAAAAAGTCACGAATCTCCTCGAGCTCCTCGACTGCCTCGTCCACGCCGGCAACGTCTTCAAACTTGACCTTGGGGCGCGTGGCCTCGTTGGTCTTGGCGTTGGTCTTGCCAAACTGCATGTTCCTGTTGTTGGCGCCCATCATCTGGCGCATAAAGTAGAACATGATGGCGATCAGGGCAATCGTCGGCAGCACGCTCATCGCCAAGTCGCCCCAAAAATCGGGGTCATTGGTGTTGACGATATACTTGGTGTCGGGATGCTCCGCCATGAGCTCGGCAAGCGAATCGGAGCCGACATAGGTCGAGGAAAAGCTCTTGAGCTCGCTCGTATCGCCCTTGTCCTTTTTCGTCTTCCAGTAATGACCCGTCACGCTTCCGTCTTGAACCGTATAGGTCAGATCTTCGACGCGATCCTGCTTGATGGCGCTGACCATCTCGCTCGTCGCGAGCTTAACGGTATTGCTGGAGTTGGCAAAGCCGGAACCCATATTAAAGAAGGCATAGCCCAGAAGCGCGCAAGCCAAAAGAAAATACAGCCAGCCCGTACGCGTGGGCTTCTTGCCTCCGGGCATCCCCGGGATCTTTGGGTCCCGGGGAGTCTGGGAATTGTTGTCGTTACGGTCGTCGGGCATCTTACGAATAAACCTCCGGTTTCAAAATGCCCAGATACGGAAGGTTACGATAGCGCTCGGCATAATCGAGGCCGTAGCCCACCACAAAGGCATCGGGGCAATGGGTTCCAACATACTTGGGCGTGATGGCCGAGGTACGGTCCTCAACGTCCTTCCACAGGAAGGCGGCGACCTCCAGAGAAGCGGGCTTGCGGCTCTCGAGGTTCTTCATCAGATACTTGAGCGTCAGGCCCGAGTCCAGAATGTCCTCGACGATCAGCACGTCGCGACCGCGGATGTCGATATCCAGGTCCTTAATGATACGCACGATACCCGAGGACTTCACACCGTCGCCATAGCTCGAAACAGCCATGAAATCGATGTTGGTCGGCAGCTCGATCTTACGCATCAGGTCGCCCATAAAGACCACGGCGCCGCGCAGGACCGCAATCAGCACCAGATCCTTACCCGCGTAGTCGCGCGTAATCTCCTCGCCCAGGCGAGAGACGATACCGTCGATATCCTCCTGCGTAAACAGAACCTTCTCGATATCCGGATGTTGAGAAGCCATGACAACCCTTTCTTGTGCTTATCGCCCACACACCGCCGTATGGACGCGAACTACACATTCTAGCAGCGCACGGGGTAAATTTACCAGCCCGTGCGCCATCAGCGCGGGAATACCGTCAACGTCGCACAGAATAGCAGGCGTGGGACGCTATTCCGCATCGACCACGCGGAGCAGATATGCCACGCGCGTTGCGGCCGTGCACTTAAAACGCTCGTCCGCGCGAACTCCGGCGACCCACACCACGGCACCCCCCGGCGCCGTCCTCACCATGGGCACGCCGGCGCGCTCGGAAACGGGAATGCGAGCCTCGCCTAGCAAATCGGATACTTTCTTGCTTCGGCCACTCATCCCTAACGGGCACATCACGTCTCCCGGCGCGGGACCGTCCACCCACAGGCGCGCCAATCGCGCCTCGGCAGGGATCTCGCCACGCGAGCCCGCCAGGATCCGCTCACTATCGCTGTCGGCAAAACCCAGGGCAGCCGCGTCTACCAAAGCTGTCACTTCCCCGGCAGCCGCAAGCTCACGGGCGCGGCGCACGATATCGCATCCCGGCTCAACAGCCATCGGTTCTGTGACCAGCATACGTCCCCCGCCCAACGGCAAACGACCGGGTACGGTAACCCAGTCCGCGACCAGGCCCTCGCGAGCCGCCGGCGCCTTAAACGCCAGCATGCCAAACTCAATGCGTGCGTCAATCCCCGCCGGAAGCGTGACCGAGCCGGTGCCCTCGGCAACGCAGGAAAGGACTCGCTCCACATGTCGCATCTCGGGACGAGCGTCCGGATCGATGCGCTTAATCGCCAGTCGCACGATGCGCCGCGCGATTACCACCTCAGCCGCAGCCAGGCGCCTGGCATCGAGCACCAGTGCGCCCGCTGCCTCTTTGCGCAAACAGCTTCGAAACGCCTGTGCCGAAAGCTGAGACAAAAACGCGTCCTCATCGCCTAAGATCTCGCAGGCGGCGCCAATCGTCTTGCAGACGCTCGCGTTGCGCTGCGCCACCACTGGCATTACTCGATGGCGCACGTAGTTTCGCAGATACGAGATATCCTCATTGCTCTCGTCTTCACGCCACGGCTGACCATGTACCTGTAGATAGCCCACGAGCTCGCCATGAGTTAGGTCGAGCAAGGGACGTACCACGATATTCCTCCGGCGAGGAATGCTCGATAGGCCAGCGGGCCCCGAACCCTTAATCGCGTTCATCAAAAACGTTTCCGCGCGATCCGAAGACGTGTGCGCGGTGCAGATACGAGCCGCCGTTCGCGGTGCCCCCGTCTGGGCGCAGAGCTCGCGAACATACCTCCGCGCCGCGGCATAGCGCACTTCGCGGGCCGCGGCCTCAATATTGCCCGACTCCCCATCAAAATAAGCGTGCTCCACGCACAGCGGTAAACCATATTTCGCGCAGAGCTCACGCACAAAGGCCTCGTCGCCATCGGACGCCTTGCCGCGCAGATGATGGTTTACATGCAGCACATGCAGGCGCTCGCGAGCAATGGGGGCAACACCGCGCCCGTCTTGGATATCCAGCTTTGATGTGCACGCCATAAGAAGCAGTGCCGTCGAGTCCGCGCCGCCTGATACCATGAGCACGACAGGAGCAGCCTGCTGCCTCGTTCGGGTCTCATCGACTGCCCCGGGCACGGCATGGTGTCCGTAATGCTGTGATACCGTAGGCATTTGCTTCCTCCTCTATTCGTCCGCACCCATTGTATCCTTTGGAATCTTATGTCTCGTCTGCACCTTCATATCCTTGGCAGCGGCTCAAAAGGCAACTGCGCGCTCATCGAAGGCCCCCGGGGGCTCATCATGATTGACGACGGTCTTTCTCGCCGCGAGACATTAAAGCGCATGGCAGAACTGGGACTCTCGGCAGACAACGTCTCGGCTCTTCTCATTACTCATGAGCATAGCGATCACATCAAGGGTCTCGATGTCTGGTGCAAGCACTGGCACGGTCACCTCTTTGCCAGCAGGGGCACACTTTCGAGCAAAGAAAATCTTTCGCATCTGCCTGTCGAGGAATTCGATCCCGGTGACACCCTATCCATTGCCGGCATCCACGTGCAAACCTACTCAACATCACACGATGTCATAAATCCAATCGGCTTTCGATTCGACGCCCTCGATGATTCCATCGGCTTTGCTACCGACACCGGAGAGCTATCGAGCCAAGCCATGAACACCCTCAAAGATTGTCGAGTCCTCGCGCTCGAAAGCAACCACGATGTGACCATGCTGCGCGAGGGAGAATATCCCCGCTTTCTTCAGGAGCGCATCCTGTCTGCAAGGGGACACCTCTCCAACGGCCAAGCCGCCGAAGCCGCGCGCGAACTTGTTACCGATCGCACCGAACAGCTCATTGCCATGCATATCAGCCAAGATAACAATCGCCCGAGTCTTACCGTCAAAAGCTATGCCAAAGCTCTAGCCGCAACCCTGGATGACGAGCTCGGCAGCTCCGCCACCCTTCTCCAAGGATCGCGAAAACTCTCGATACGCCCCGCAAGCCAGTATCGGCCAGCAACCATTCAATAGACTGTCCTAAACAGCAAAAGGGGCCGGGAATCGCTTCCCAGCCCCTTTTGTTATCTTTTAATAGCGCAGAACACCAACGAAGTTAATCGATGGAGATCTTCGTAACGTTCTTCTTCTCGACGATCTTGGGAACCGTAACGGTCAGGATGCCGTCAACGTACTTAGCCGAGAGGCCCTCGCTCGAAGCGTCCTTAAGATACACGCCACGGGTCGCGCTGTACGAGCTGAACTCCTTCTGCAGGAAGTTCTTGCCCTCGTTCTCCTCGTCTTCCTCGACATTCACGCTAATGGACAGACGGCCCTCGTTAAGCTCGACATCGATATCGTCCTTGGCGACGCCGGTCAGATACGCCTTGACCTCATAGCCATCGCCCTTATCCTCAACGTCAACGGGGAACGCCTTAGAGGCAATCGAGCTGTTCGCTAGGTCGCTCATATCATCAAACAGATCGAACAGCGAGCTTGCAGAGGGACGAACGCCAAAAACCGAACGATAAGGAACCATGCTTGCCATGTTTACCACTCCTTTATAGGACTGCCGAGTCATCCTCCAGGTGACTGGGACTTCTTTTGACGCTCTTATATATGCCCACCCAGTGCTCATATATACATCGACTATAAAGTTAAGGTTCTTTGAACCAGAGCTTAAATACCGAGTATGTCCCCAGCTACAAATAACAAGGGGCTTACAATGAGCGCGTACACGTTGTTGGTAACGAGCTAAAGGGCATCATGGACGACCAAAACCAGAACAATATGTTTATGCCGACGCAGGGGGAAGATACTTCCACGCAGCCGCCACGGTTCCATCGCCCCCACATCTCGCAAGAGCCCATTAATGATCCGGAGCCCGAGTATGTGACGAGAAATCGATATCAAACGCTCGAGGATGCCCAAACGGGACGTAAGCATGTGGGCGTCGCATCGGGCGATCCCGTATATCTAAAAGATGCACCGTTATCAAAAAACAGCGCAATCAATGACGACCCGACGAAAGCGCCCATAACTCGGCAG